>DSBH01000216.1 GCA_011056825.1 Deltaproteobacteria bacterium
ACATATTCGTGGGACGATGGTTCACGCGCATCGTCACTGCCCCACACGCCGCCGACACGGGATCTGAAACGGTCGATGAGATCTTTCACGCGGCGCAGGTCTTCGCCGATCCTGCCGGGGTGAACAGCGTAAGCTGCTGCTTTTTCTGCGGCCAGGCGACCCGCGGCGGCACCGTCTCCCGTTACGGCGATGCGGGCGGTCCGAATAACGTCGCTCGAGGAACAGGAAAGCAGAAGGACGCAGATGACCAGGGCGAAGAAAAGGGCTGAATTTTTGATATATTTATATGTCTTCATGTCGACTTTTTTTGAGCGATGATACCTGATACCGGGTCCAGTGTCCATATTTTCAAAGCTTTTAAAGCGTCCGAAGAACGACCTTGAAAAATGTCCGGTGATATCCTGTTCCGTCCGGTCGTCCGCGGGGACTGTACAAAGTGCGGGAACTGTGCTAAACGCTTCACCTTCTTTCGATGCGCTGCTTCCGAGGGAAAAAGGCGATATGGAACAACAGGAACCGACAACTGACAGGCGCCGCCGGAACGAGGTGGAACGGCGACGGAATTTCGGCATCATCAGTCATCCCGACGCGGGGAAGACCACGCTTACGGAAAAGTTGCTGCTGTTCGGCGGGGCGATTCAGCAGGCCGGTGCCGTGCGGGCACGAAAGGCGGAGCGTTACGCCGTGAGCGACTGGATGGCCATGGAGAAGAACCGCGGTATTTCCGTGACGACGTCGGTGATGAAGTTCAATTACCGTGATTTCGAGATCAATCTTCTCGACACGCCCGGCCACCAGGATTTTTCCGAGGATACCTACCGGGTGCTTACCGCCGTGGACAGCGCCCTCATGGTCATCGACAGCGGCAAGGGGGTGGAGCCCCAGACAGAGAAACTGATGGAGGTGTGCCGCATGCGGAATACGCCCATCATCACGTTTATCAACAAGCTTGACCGTGACGGACTGCCGCCGCTGGATCTGTTGTCAGATATCGAGGAAAAGCTCCAGATTGAGTGTGTGCCCCTTACCTGGCCTGTGGGAATGGGAAAAATCTTCAGGGGCGTTTACAACCGCTATCGACGGGAAATGAACCTCTTCAGGCCCGGATCGGATCGTCGCGTCGACGACGGCGTGAAGATCAAAGATCTCGCCGACAGAGAACTGGATAGGCTCCTGGGAAGCCAGGCCGGGGAATTGCGTGCCGACATGGATCTTCTCGAAGGAGCGGCCGCTCCCTTCGAGGTGCGGCATTACCTGTCGGGGAGTCAGACCCCCGTTTTCTTTGGAAGCGCCATTAATAATTTCGGCGTCAGGGAGCTTCTTGACGCCCTGGTGGAAATGTCGCCGGCGCCGCTTTCCCGGGAGACCCTGACGCGGGTTGTGTCGCCTTTCGAAGAGGCTTTCTCGGGCTTTGTATTTAAGATACAGGCAAACATGGACCCCGCTCACCGCGATCGCATAGCCTTTCTCAGGGTCTGTTCGGGGACGTTCCGTCGTGGCATGAAGGTGATGCACCACCGGATCGGCAAGGAAATCGCCATCGCCAACGCCACCATCTTCATGTCCCAGGATCGGACCAATGTTGAAGAGGCCTGGCCGGGCGACGTAATCGGCATTCACAATCACGGCGCCATAAAGATCGGAGATACCTTCACCGAAAAGGAGCCCCTGGCGTTCACGGGAATTCCGAATTTCGCCCCCGAACATTTCCGGCGCGTACGGCTTCGTAATCCGATGAAGGCGAAACAGCTTCAGAAGGGATTGGTGCAGCTTGCCGAGGAAGGCGCCATCCAGGTTTTCCGTCCGAAAGGGAAAAGCGATTATATTCTCGGCGCCGTGGGAATGTTGCAGTTCGACGTGACGGCCCAGAGACTGCGGGACGAGTACGGGGCTGACACGGTGTACGACGAGACGCCTTACACTATCGCGCGGTGGATCGCCTGCGGCGAACGGGGGCGGTTCAGGGAGTTCGAGGAAAGAAACCGGTCGTCGGTTTTCTTTGACGCCGATGACAGGCCGGCCTTTCTCACGTCCAGTGAATGGCGGCTCGAACACGTCATGGAAGCCTGGCCCGATGTGGAATTTTATAAAACCTGCGAGCAGGCGTGAGGGCACCGCGATGAATCTGAGGAACACGGGTCTGGTGCTTGAAGGTGGAGGATTCCGGGGGATCTACACTTCGGGCGTGCTTCACTGGTTCATGGAGCGGGACATCTATTTTCCCTATGTCATTGGTGTTTCCATGGGTGCGTGTAACGCCGCGAGCTATGTTTCCCGTCAGCCCGGAAGAAATCGTATCGTCAACATAGAGTTTGTGAATAATTCTCGTTATATGAGTGTTCGGCGGCTGCTGACGCGTGGTGAACTGTTCGGCATGGACTTTATTTTCGGCGCCATTCCGCGCGATCTTGTTCCTTTCGACTTCAAAACCTTTTTTGAAAACGATCAGATCTGCGTTACCGTTGTCACCGACTGCGTCACGGGAGAGGCGGTATATTATGACAAAAGGGTCATCGGGGACGGTTACATGAATCTGCTCCAGGCTTCAAGCACGCTGCCCTTTGTCGGCAAGCCCGTCCCGCTGGACGGTCGTCTGTTCATGGACGGAGGATTGGCCGATTCGGTGCCCATAGCCAGGAGTATCGAGGACGGCAATAGCAGGAACGTTCTCGTGCTGACCAGGCCCCGGGGGTACCGTAAAAAGCGTTCTTTTCTTGTGGACGGGATTGCCCGAATACGCTACCGGTCACTACCGGGGGTCTGGAAAAACATGGCCTTTCGCGCGGAACGGTATAACGCGGTCATGAACATGATCGACAGACTCGAGGCGGGAGGAGACATATTTGTCATACGTCCCCGGGAGCCTGTGAGGGCGGGAAGAATCGACAGAAACAAAAACAGGCTTATCGGCGCCTACAACCAGGGATATGAAGATGCCGAATATTACCGGGACGGGCTTTTCTCCTACCTGGACGGGTAACGGATGTCCGAAGGGATCAGCAAAAATACCGTTGCGGATGACGGCGTTTCCTCCCGTGCTAAAGTCTCTTGGCCACTTTGCGGAAGTGATGCCCGTAGATCATGAGTGTAATTGCCTCCGTAAAGGCGGAGCGGTATCGCACGGCGGCCTTGACCACCATTTTCCAATAATACCACTGGGAGATGCCGTTTCCCAGGACACCCATGTA
>DSBH01000276.1 GCA_011056825.1 Deltaproteobacteria bacterium
AAGCGGGGGAAACCTGGCCCGAAACAGTGCCGCTTACGGTAAAAAAAACCAACGTCAGAAAGGTGCTTTCGTCGATGGCGGCAAGTGCCGTCGATATGCCGCGGGGCAATGATGATGACCTCGCCGCGTTGAAAAAGGCCACCGACTTCGAGGCGAAAGGTGCGGCATTTTACCGCAGGTTAAGCGACATGGTGTCGGAGCCGCTGGAAAAGAAATTCTTTACCCTGCTGGCGAGTATGGAAGAAGAACATTTCCGGTCGCTGAAGGAAACTGAAGAATATCTGCTGGATCCTGCCGCGTGGTTCAGGACCAAAGAACATGGCGGCGGGCTCGACGGCGCCTGATGGTAAAAAAATATTCCGGGCGGCTTGCTGAACAACCGCTTTTTTCGTATGCTCCGATATGTTTCCCGTCGGGACAAATCATTAGAAGCGAGGCTGAACCATGAACGGTAAAACGTTGTGTGTCCTTTTCGTTATGATCATGGTATGGGCGTTGCCTGCTCATGCCCAGGCTCCCCAGGACTGGTACGAAGAAGGTCTGAAGGCGGAGAGTTCCCGAAGATACGAAAGCGCACTCAATGCCTATTCTGAATCGATCAAGGAAAATCCGTCTTTCGCACCGGCGTATCTGAAACGCGGCACTCTTCTTTTTTCCCTGTCGCCGAACCGGGCGGTAGAAGCCTTTAATGATCTCAGCACGGCGATCGAACTTGATCCCGAAAACGGCGATGCCTTTTACGAACGGGGGCGCCTCTCCTTTTTCATGTTAAAAAACGAAGACGGTCGTGAAGACATGATCAAGGCGGCAGGACTCGGACACGAAGGCGCCCGCGAATGGCTGGAAGCGCCTGCGGCGACGAAGCAGTCCGGGTATGTCCACCTTGGCTCTTATATCGAACCGGAGCGCCCGCCGATCGCATTTTTCGCCTACGACCAGGCAGAGCTTGACGAAACAGCCAAAACCCTGCTCGACGACATCGCGCTCATTCTCAGAAACGAACTTCGCGACGTCGTCGTCTATATCGCGGGGCACGCGGACGATCACGGATCCGATGAATACAACAGTGACCTGTCATTACGGCGGGCCGAATCTGTCAAAAAGTATCTGTCCCTTCAGGGCGGAGTCCGGGCCGATCGCCTGGTAATTCGATATTACGGGGAATCCAGTCCTCTTCAGCCCAATGAAACAGCCGAGGGAAGAGCCATGAATCGCCGCGTCGAACTGATGGCACTGAAACGTCATTAAGTCGCCCGATGGCAACGGTTCCCATCTCGTACCGCCACTAATATTTTATGCGAAAGGGGACATTCCTTTACTATGTCCATATCGCACGATCAGTTAGTCCATTTCATGCTTTCCCCCTCATTTTATCCCCATAATCCGCCCTCGGTCGATCTGGTTCAGACGCACATATCCTCGGTTTTCATTGCCGGCGACAAGGTTTACAAGATTAAGAAACCGGTTGATTTCGGCTTTCTGGACTTTACCACTCTGGAAAAGCGGAAGTTTTTCTGCGATGAGGAAATCCGCCTGAACAGCCGCCTCGCACCGTCCGTCTATAAATCCGTGGCGGCCATCACCGACGACGGAGCGGGAAATCCGGTGTTAAACGGTGACGGGCCGGTGATCGAATATGCCGTGGTCATGCGTCGCCTTCCCGAAGAACGCATGCTTTACCGGCTTCTTCAAGAAGGACACGTCGACGACACGGTCATGGACGATATCGCCCGTCTCCTGCATGAATTTCACCGGAAGGCCGATACGGGCGGTGAAATCGACCAGATGGGAAGCCTCGACACGATCAGGATGAACCACGATGAAAATTTCGATCAGACCGAACCTTTTATCGACAGGACGATTTCGGCTCCGGCACACGCGTTCATGAAGGCCTGCGCCCACAAATTTATGAAAGACAACGAGAAACTGTTCCAGCGGCGCGTCAGTGAACACCGTATTCGGGATTGCCACGGCGACCTTCATCTTCAGCACATCTGCCTGGACGGAGACGAAATCGTCATTTTCGATTGCATCGAGTTCAATCGGCGTTTTCGCAGTCTCGACGTTGCGGCCGAAATCGCGTTTCTTTCCATGGACCTGGAGGGAAGCGGCTATACAGGCCTGGCACGAGCTTTCATCGACGCCTACCTTCGGTATTCCGATGATGCCGAGGCGGATAAACTCCTGAACTTTTACCGCGCATACTTCGCTTTTGTGAGAGGCAAGGTCACTGGATTCCGCCTCGATGACCCGTCAATGGGAGAAGCCGACCGCACTGCCGTGATCGACGAAGCGACCCGCTACTTCGACCGTTCCGCCCGTTACGCGGCGAGAACGGAACATCCCGTCCTCGTGATTACGGCCGGCCTCATGGGCACAGGCAAAAGTTTTCTCGCTGACCGGCTTGCCCGCTATCTAGACGCCCGTATTATTCAGACCGATGTTCTGCGAAAGGAAATGCTGGGAATCGACTCTTCCGAACGGCACTATGAAAATTTTGAAGAAGGGATCTATTCAGCTGAAACCACTCGTAAAACATACGAAGCGGTCCTGGAACGGGCTGAAGCTTTCATCGCCGCGGGCGAAAGCGTCATTCTGGACGCTTCGTTCAGAAGCCGCCGGGACCGTGAGCAGGCCCGGGAAACGGCCCGACGAGTCGGAGCCGGGTTCTTTATTGTTGAGTGTCTCTGCCCCGAATCGACGGTCAGGGAACGTCTTGAAAAGCGGACGACTCAATCCGGACAGGCCTCGGACGGAAGGTGGGAACTTTACGAAACGCAGAAAAAATCGTTCGAAGCCATAGAGGAAATCGAATCGGGAGAACATGTCCGCGCGGACACGTCACTGCATCCTGATGCATGCCTGTTCAATGTTCTTGAGAGAATCAAGGGAATCAATCGGACCGAGCAATAGGAACAATCAGAAGCATCGCGGCGCCAAGCGCGGATCCGTTCAGGATTCCGCCTGTTCAGCAAGCCGCTGCTTGATCTCGTGGAGATAGTAACTGACCTTGTAATCCAGGCCAAGATTCGAATAGTTCTGCTGAATATTTTCAAACCTGCGCAGCGCCGCTTCGTATTCTCCGCGCCTGAAATAGAAACGCCCGACGTACAATTCATGTTAACCCAGACGTTTTCTGCATTCCCGTAGCCGTTGCTC
>DSBH01000102.1 GCA_011056825.1 Deltaproteobacteria bacterium
AGGTCCATATTCCGTTGGTCAGGTCGTGCTACCCTATAGCTACCCCTGAAAGTGAAAATAAGTGACTTTCAGTGAAAAGCCGTGCTACCCTTACCCCATGTAAGTACCTTAAACATGAACGGAAGTTATGTCAAGTGAAAATAAGTGAAAGGCGTCGGAATCAGATTCCTAATCCGGGTGTCGCGCGTTCGAATCGCGCCGGGGGTACCAGTATCAGGGGGTTGCGGAAGCAACCCCTTTTTTATGGTCTCTACACGCCTCCACGTTTTTTCTTTGACGAAGTTCAGCATATCGTACCCCTGTTTTTTTGCCGCCCGAACGCCCCATTTTTTCAAAAAATTATCGCTTCCCCCGACAGAGTCCGCCCTGGCCGTGAAATAAAATAGCAATTCCCGATAAATTGAGAAAGCAAACCGTGACATTATTTCCGGCAGGAGGTAAAATAATAAATTACAGTCTTTTCACCTTTCCCTGTTTCAAAAAAGTGTCGCGGGGTGATCTATGATCAAAACCAGGATTACAGAATTGTTCAACATTGAACGGCCCATTCTTCAGGGCGGCTTAATGTGGATTTCCCTCGCGGAGTTGACCTCGGCCGTCGTCAATGCCGGCGGCATGGGCTTTATCACCGCGTTAACCTTTCCTGATCCCGAATCACTGCGTACTGAGATACGGAGATGCCGCGAAATGACATCAAGGGATTTCGGCATCAACCTGACCTTTCTGCCCACGTTGCGGCCGCCTGATTATTCATCGTTCATCCAGGTCTGCATCGACGAGGGCATAAAATTCATTGAAACGGCGGGATATAATCCGGAAGCGTACATCGATCACATCAAGTCGGGGGGTATCACGGTCATCCATAAGTGTACCTCGGTCCGCCACGCCCTCAAGGCCCAGGAGATAGGATGCGACGCCGTCACCATCGACGGATTTGAAGCCGCCGGCCATCCCGGAGAGGATGATGTCACGTCCCTTGTCCTTGTTCCACTGGCCAGCGACGCCCTCCGCGTTCCCGTCGTCGCGTCCGGAGGATTCGCCGACGGCCGCGGGCTGGTGGCGGCTCTCGGACTGGGCGCCGACGGCATCAATATGGGAACCCGGTTCGCGGCCACGAAAGAAGCGCCGGTTCACGAGAACATCAAGAAAACCCTTGTCGAACACAGCGAACTTGATACCAGCCTGATCATGCGTACGCTCGGCAACACCGAACGGGTACTGCGGAACCCTTCGGTTGAAAAAGTACTGGAAATCGAAGGCAGGGGTAATGCCACCATTGAGGACATCATTCCCTATGTTTCGGGGCTTGTGGGCAAGGCCATGCTGGAAGAGGGAGACGTCCGCCGGGGAATACTGTCCGCTGGGCAAAGCATGGGGCTGATTCATGATATTCCCTCGTGCCGGGAACTCATGGATCGCATCATGGCCCAGGCCGAAGAAGTCATCAGAGAAAAATTTCTCCAGGTTCTGACCTCCGAGCGCGGTCCCGAAACCGGCTGAAACGACCGCCAGGGCCGTGTTTCGCCGGGCGAAGGAGATTCCGCTGCAACCGGCGGATAGCGCCTCTTGTCGAATAATCGCTCTTACCGGAAAGGAGAGAAAATGGATTTTTTTCTTTCAGCAACGATGAACAACGTTTCAAAGAAAAAGTGGAACGGCTGTCCCGGGAAAAAGTCAAGCCGCTGGCGGAACAATACGGCGAAACGGACGAGGTTCCGCAGGAAATCATAGACGCCATGAAGGAAGCGGGGATCTTTCGAATTCTTTTCCCCGAGCAATACGGGGGCGACGGTGTCAGCGCGGTAAAATTGTGCATCGCCCGCGAAGCCCTCAGCCGGTTTTCAGTTGTCGCCGATGTGACGCTCGCCATGCAGGGTCTCGGTGGATATCCCATTGTCGTGGCGGGCGACAAAGAGCAAAAAGAAAAATATCTCCCCCTCCTGGCCGGAGGGGACCTCCTTTCGACGTACGCGCTGACCGAACCGGGAGCCGGGTCGGACGTGGCAAGCATGGAATCAACCGCTGTCAAAGACGGCGACTGCTATATCCTGAACGGAACGAAACGATTTATTTCCAACGGGTTCCGGGCCGACATGGGCGTCGTATTCGCCAAAACGGACAGGGACAGGGGCAACAGGGGGATTTCAGCTTTTATCTATACAAAAGGCATGGAGGGACTCAGCATCAGAAAACGGATTAAATTAATGGCGCTTCACGATCTTGTTGAACTCCAGTTCACGGATTGCCGTGTTCCCGCGACAAACATGCTGGGCGCGGAAAACGGAGGTTTCAAAACAGCCATGCAAACCCTTGACCTTCTCAGAATGTCCGTCGGCGCCTCCGCGCTGGGAACGGCACGCGCCGCCCTCGATCTCGCCGTTCGTTTCTCCCTGCGAAGAAAGACATTCGGAAATCCTATTTCCAGTTACCAGGGCGTTTCGTTCAAGCTCGCGGACATGGCGACGGAGCTGGATGCCGCGCGCCTTCTCGTGTACCGGGCCGCCGATCTCATGGACAAGGGGGCGGGGAGAGTAACGAAGGAATCGTCTATGGCCAAATATTATGCCACCGAAATGGCCGGCAGGGTCGTCGACATGGCGGTACAGATCCACGGCGGCATCGGCGTGACCAGGGGCATGGACGTCGAAAGACTCTTCCGGGAAGCGCGCGCTCCCCGGGTATACGAAGGAACAACCGAGATCCAGAAGATGGTCATAGCAAACCTGATTCTTCGGGAAGCGAAAGAAAGGGAGGGTGACCAGCAATCATGATTATCGACACACACTACCACATGATTCCACAAGTCGGTACAAAGGCATCCCGCTTCATGGCACGGTGGCCCTTTCAGCACGCTGAAAAACTGGGGATTCCCGTGGACTTCGACACGCTGGCGTCGGAAATCAAGGACATTGCCGCGGATCCTGCCGGCGAAAAGCTTCTCGCGAGAATGGATGAAACGGGTATTGACATCACGATGTTCTGCGCCGTCGACGATTGCTCGATCCGCGGAAACACGTACGACATAGTCAAGGACTTGAATGAAAAGACCGCCTCCATTGCCGGCCGGTCCCCGTCCCGCCTTGTCGCGCTTGCGGGCATCGACCCGCGCAGGCCCGAAGCCCCCGCCCTGCTTACACATTGCATGGATG
>DSBH01000268.1 GCA_011056825.1 Deltaproteobacteria bacterium
GGCGTCAACGTGGGTGCCTCGGGCGGCGAGGGAGGCAAAGTCGGATTCAACGGCGTGGTCATCGTCAATGTGGTCAACAACGAGACGACTGCCCGTATCGATGCGGGGGCCGACATTGACGTGGGCAGTGGCCTGGTGGTGGATGGAGTGGCCTTTGATCCTGAGGAAGCTATCAGTCTTATCGGCGACTGGATCGATCTCGGGGGCTATTACGGACTTAAGGCCGGGGACACCCTCGTGTATGACAATGGCGGCGGAACCAGCATCGGCGGTCTCACCCAGGGAGAGACCTATTATGTGGCGTCCGTGTCCGGCACGAAAATTCGGTTGGCGGACGCCTCGGGCAACGCTATCGGCCTGGATAAGGATCTCGCAACCGGTACCGACCACAATTTGACCGGCACAAATTCCCTGGCGGTCAACGCCCGGGATGATCTCTTCCTGGTGGACGTGGCCGGTGGAGTGGCGGTGTCCAGCGAGGTCGGCATAGGCGCGTCTGTCAGTGTCAACATTGTCAACCGGGATACCCGGGCTCTTATCGGCGATCTGCATGATACCGAAGCGGCCGACCAGACCGCGGCGGAGGACCGCGGCGCGGTGACAGTGGATGGCAACACCTCGGTCCATGCCGTCAATGACGGGTTTATCGGCGGCTTTTCCGTGGCCGGGGCCGTGGCCAAGAGTTCTCAGAAAGCGCCGGAGAGCGGCGGCGGTTCAAAACGGGGCACCGGCGGGACGCAAGGATCCGATGGTACGGTAACGAGCAACCAGGACCTGTCCTCCTGGCAGGACAAGTGGGCCTCGGTCCTGGGTGAGGGCAAAGACAAGGGCAAGCTTTCCGGCGATGTCGTCGGCGACACGGCCAAATCCACCGACCAGACCGCACAATCCAAGTCGGGATTTGCCGTTTCCGGCGCGGTGGTGGTTGACGTGGTCGATGATAACGCCCTGGCCTATCTCTTCAATACCGGGGCCGTGACGTTGACGAATGACGGTTCCCTGGATGTCTCGGCCGGCAACGACACCAACCTCGGGTCTTTTGCCGGGGCCGTGGCGTTTGCCAAGGGCAGCGGTACCGGTTCCGGCACCGCCGTGGGCGGGGCCTTCGGCGTCAACGTACTTTCCGGTGCCACCGAGGCGTATATTGAAGACGTCAACAGCCTGACCGTAAACAATCTTTCTGTTACAGCTGATCGGGAAGGGTCGAACGTGGCCATCGTTGCCGGCGTCGGCGTCGGCCTGGGCCAGAAAGGCGTGGGCGTGGCCGGATCGGTCAGCGTCAACATCGCCACCTTCACCGTTGAAGCGGCCCTGCGGGACATCGCCGACCCGGTCCAGGTGAATACCCTGTCCGTTACCGCTGATGACGATTCTACCTTGATCGCCATTGCCGGTTCAGTGGCTTTCGGCGGGAAAGCGGGCGTGGGCGTGGCTATTGGTTTTTCCTGGACAGAGACCGACGTGACCGCCGTTGTTTCCAATATCGACGACCTGACCCATACCGGCGATTTTACCGTCGACGCTACAGCCGACGGCCTGATCGTGGCCGTCACCGGGTCGGTGGGTATTTCCGCGGGCCAGGCCAAGGGGTATGCCGGGGCCGGCACGGTTTCCATCAATTTACTGGCGAACACGGTGGAGGCGAAGATCGTCGACACTATGGTTACTGATACTTCCGCGGGCGACATTACCGTTGGCGCCGATGACAGCACAGGCATCTACTCTTTCGCAGGCGCCCTGGCCGCCGGCAAGAGTGCCGGGCTGGGAGCGGCCGTTGCCGTCAATTCCCTGGATAACAGCGTCACCACTCTTATCGATGGTTCGACACTGGACACCACCGGCAATTTCAGCGCCACGGCCAAAGAAACCGGCACCGTGGTCACCGTGGCCGTGGCCGGGGCGGGTTCATCGAAACTGGCCATTGCCGGTTCCGTGGCCATCAACATTTTTGACAACGACATCACCGCCAGAGTAATCGACGGCACTATTTCCGCGAACGCTGTGGCGTTCAGCGCCGAAGACCGGTCCACCAGCGTGGCCGCAGCGGGCGGGATCGCCGTCTCCACCGGGCAGGCCGGGGTCGGGGCCGCCGTGGGCGTGAACCTGATTTTCAACAACGTGACGGCCCGCGTCGAAAATTCGGACATTACCGCCGAGTCGACGATTGACACGACCGCGTCGGCGGAAGAACTCCTCGTCAGCATCACGCTGGGCGGGGCCGGGGGCGAGAAGTTTGCCCTAGGCGGTTCTGTTTCCGCCAACGTGGTTATGAACACCGTCACTGCCGAGATCATCAGCGGTTCGACGCTGGAAGCCGGCGGCGACATCGGCGTCGCGGCAGGCGACACCACCACGGCGGTGATCGTGGCCGGCGGGTTTGCCGGATCGGGCAAGGCAGCCGTCGGTCTCTCGTTCTCCCAGATCTACGTGGAAAATGAAATAAAGGCGGTCGTTGACGCTTCTTCCGTCAACTCCACGGCCGGAATTGTTAATCTGAACGCCGGAATCGCGCCGCCGGACGACAAAGCTGAGCTTTCCGACATCCGGATGATGACCTACGGTGTTGACCTGCCCGACACCAACAGTTCTTCGATTTTTAACCTGACCGTGGCCGGGGCCGGGGCCGGAAAAATGGCCGCCGGTTTCGCGCTTTCTGTGAATAACATCAACAACACCATTGCGGCGGAAATCCGCAATGGATCCGTGGTGGACGGCTCTGCCGGTGTGGCCCTGTCGGCCATCGACGCGTCCGTTATCGACGCCATCGCCCTGGGCGTGGCCGGTGCCGGAGACGTGGCCGTGGGCGGGGCCGTTTCCGTGAATACCATCACCAATACCATCGGCACGGCTATCAGCGAGTCAACCGTGCGGGCCGGTGTCAATGTGGCCGGCACCGCGCTGACCAATGCCGATGCCGCCGTGACCCTGGATGCGGCGTCAGCATCCATCATTCGAGCCCTGGCGGTAGGCGTGTCCGGCTCCGGCAAGGTGGCCGTATCCGTGTCGGCCCTTGGTAACGCAGTGGCAAACGACGTTACCACGGAGATCAGCGGTTCCACGGTCATGGCCGGTGGTGATGTTTCGCTTACGGCGTCCGATATCGCGCCGGAGATCATTCCC
>DSBH01000279.1 GCA_011056825.1 Deltaproteobacteria bacterium
ACAATGATTTGAGCACAATCGACAAAACGTTCGGCTTCGACACGGCAATCGCTGAAGCCGCCTCCGTGATAGAATGCGCCCATGTTGAAGCGAAGGGCGCACCGAATGGCGTCGGGCTGGTCAAGATTATGGGCCGGACATCGGGACACATCGCGGTGAGCGCTGCACTGGCGAATAACGACGTCAATTTCGTGCTCATACCGGAATCGCCTTTCGACCTGCACGGTGAAAAGGGATTCCTCGCCGTGCTGGAACGTCGCTTGAAGGCGAGCAATCATGCCGTTATCATCACAGCTGAAGGGGCCGGTCAGGAACATCGGCCGTCGGATGACGCCGCCGGGACCGATCCGTCGGGAAACGTCAGACTCTTCGATATCGGCGTTTTTCTGAAAGAGGAAATTGAACGTTATTTCAAAGAAAAAAACATGGAGCTGAATCTCAAATACATAGATCCCAGCTACATTATCAGAAGCGTTCCCGCCAATGCCGGTGACAGCATTTACTGCATGTTGCTTGGCCAGTACGCCGTTCACGCCGCCATGGCCGGCAGAACTGCAATGGTTGTGGGACTTTACGGTGGCGATTACGTCCACCTGCCTCTCTCGGCTGTTACATCACGGAAAAAAGTGGACATCAACGGCACGCTCTGGCGCGCGACACTGGCGGCGACGGGACAACCCGCCGTCATGAGAAACGAATCCTGAAACACCGCGGTCCGGCCAATTAATATCTGCCTCAGCGGCGTGACGGCATAAAAAAACCTTGCAAAAACATTCCTGATGATTTATTGAAGGACGCCTGTGACGAAAGAGAAAGGAAGCCCGCCGGGCGGTTGAACAATCGGAGCCTTTGGCAACACGGCCGGGCGGCGGCGCGGGGTGAAGGAAATGTCGAGAGTGTGTGATGTGTGTGGGAAGAGGCCGTCCGTTGGGAACAATGTGAGCCACGCGAACAACAAAACCAAGAAGACCTGGTACCCCAACATTCAGAAGATCAGGATCGTGGATGAGAAAACCGGCGCCGTGAAGCGTGCCAGGGTCTGCACGCGCTGTATCCGTTCAGGTTACGTTAAAAAAGCAACACAATAGCAATACAAAATATTTTCAAATCAGAGAGCGACGGTTACATGCCGTCGCTTTTTTTATTTCCTCTGTATAACGTTCCGCATCCTGTCGATCAGCCCGTTTTTTAAATCAAGGTCTGAGCCCCCGTCAGGCACCGGCGACAGAAAATACTACTTCACCCGTTTTCCTTGCCGCCGCTTACCGTTTTGAAGGAACGGACGATGCGCGGGAAGAGCCGGTTATGGTGATCGATTTCAAATCACCCAGTTTTATCTGAAAGGTGCCCCAGCGTGTTTTACCGAAGGCGCGCCTGTCCGGATTCACCGTCAGAGAAATTTTTTCTCCGGATTCCTTCATTCGGACCTGTGCCGTCAGCACACCTTCTTTCAAGTAAAAACTCACCGTGTCAACGTTTTCAAGAGGAAGTACGTAGGCGCCCTTCCCTCGTGTTCCGTCGAGATACACTTTACCCTCGATACTTATGTGCGAGCATTCCGTCGCCACGTCCATCTGATCGAGAAAGACCGCCTCAATATTTTTTTCCGGATTTGGAATGGATTCCGAAACCGTCGTTTCGGGCATCGTTCCCATCGCGGATATAAATGGAACAGCCAGCAATACAGCCGCGAGCAACAACAGTTTTTTCATTCTCTTAACCTTTCCTTATGACAGAAGTTCGCACCGAATCTCGCGGCTCAGAGCCTCGATGATTCCGTCGGCCACATCAACGAAATCCGGGACCGCCGTCACTCTTACGACGGCCTTTCGTCCGTCCACGGTGGTCACGTTAGCCACGCCGTCATACCCTTCAAACACGTATCGTAGATAAGATATATCCTTTCTGTCCAGGCGTACGTAGCGCGAAACGGGGCGGCATTGAATCACTGGTTATCTCCAACAGTTTGTAATTGCTGCAAGTAACATTGAGCACCTGAAATATCAAGAGGAAAACGCGCCTTGACAGAGCAGCGCCGCTCGTCTATATTTCCCTCCACCGGTGTGACGAGCGGTTGTTCCGCGGAGTGTCGGCCGTCGGCCGCGCCCGTTCCCGATCTCCAGCCTCGCCGTGAATCAAACAGGAAACCCGAATGAAACCAGCATCTGTATGGTACATGTCGAAGAACGACCAGGGTGCCGAAACCCGCCTTTCCGCTGAACTCGGCATCGGTCTTCTCATGGCGCGGATCCTGGTGAACCGAGATATACAGACGCCGGAACAGGCGAAGAAATTTCTTTTCCCATCGTTAAAGGACTTGCACAATCCCTTTCTTCTCAGTGATATGCGCCGCGGCGTCGACCGGGTCATTCAGGCGATTCATAACGACGAAACAATTGTCGTGTTCGGTGATTACGACGCGGACGGCATCACGTCCACGGCTGTCATGACGGATTTTCTCGCTGGACTGAACGGAAAAGTCTTCCGCTATATTCCGGATCGAATTCGTGAAGGATATGGTCTGAACAGGAAGGCAATCGACGCCATCGCCGCCCGCGGCGCAACGCTTATCATCACCGTCGACTGCGGTATTTCGAACTTCGACGAAATTGAATATGCGACGACACGTCACGGAATCGACACAATAGTCATCGATCATCATGAAATTCCCGATCGTTTTCCTCCGGCAACAGCAGTCATCAACCAAAACAGGAAGGACAACGAGTTTCCCTGTCGAACGCTTGCCGGTGTAGGCGTTGCATTCAACTTTCTCATAGCTCTCCGCGGAACCTTGAGAGAACAGGGATTTTGGAAAAACGGGGAGTATCCGAACCTGAAGGACTATCTCGACCTGGTGGCACTGGGAACCATCGGCGACCTGGTCCCACTGACGGACGAAAACAGGATATTCGCCAGGATCGGTCTTACCGTCATGGAAGAAGGGAAACGTGCCGGGATTAAGGCCCTGAAGCTGGTGAGCGGCATTGAAAATTCCAGCATCAATTCGGAATCAGCCGCCTTCAAGCTGATTCCCCGGTTAAACGCGGCAGGTCGCATCGGGTCTCCCGAAGAAGCATTACGATTGCTTATGGCGGACAATTTCGACG
>DSBH01000161.1 GCA_011056825.1 Deltaproteobacteria bacterium
GCGGAACTTGTCGGCGTCATAGAGGGCTTCGGACAGCAGTCGAGCGGCGTGATCTTCAGGTATTTCAAATGATTGGAAGGCTTCGTGGTTCCTGATGGCGACGGTGACGGCGTTGACGGCGCCGGAAGAAAGATTGAACCGGCCGAGTATTTTCGCCGCCGTCAGTGCGCCACGACGGGCGTGATCGTCGCTGGACCGTTCGATGTCGTGAAGAACCCCGGCCAGGTGCGCCAGTGAGATCAATTCGGGCGGGCTGTCGCCGGCGGTATGACGTACCTGCTCCTCGACGATGACGATGGCGCCGGCGTCGACGGCTACCTTTTCCGCGTGAAGAAGGCCGTGACCGTAGGAACAGGTTTCCGCGAGAATGTCCATACAGGTTCGGACGGTGTCGTCATTGTCGAAAAGGGTCCGGGACAGGTCGCAGGCTTCACGCTGTTCGCAGTAGAAGCGGGGAGCTTCGAACCGCGAGGCGATACGCCGGGCGATAATTCGAGCATCTTCACAATCCAAATCCCTGACAGCCATGGGAGGCGACCTCTTGAGGAATAATACAGAATCATAGCGGGTTCCGGTTGATCGAGTCAAGCGGGAAGCGTCGGGACGTATCGTGTTCCCATTCCGCGGGCCGATGGACCCGCACGCGAATGACGGTTGAAAGGGAGTAGTAAATCAAGTATGAAAGGGGTGACTGGAAAAGGAGAATATAATGAAAACACACGGATTCAAGCTCATCGAGGAACGGAACATCGACGAACTGAAAACGCTGGCCCGCCTCTACCGGCATGAAAAGACCGGCGCTGAACTAATGTCGCTTATCAACGACGACGCCAACAAGGTATTCGGCATCACCTTTCGAACACCACCGGAAAATTCCACCGGGGTGGCTCACATTCTCGAACATTCGGTGCTCTGCGGATCGAGGAAATACCCGGTGAAGGAACCCTTCGTGGAGATTTTGAAGGGGTCGCTCCAGACCTTTCTCAACGCCTTCACCTATCCCGACCGGACCTGCTATCCCGTGGCAAGCCAGAACGTCAGGGATTTCTACAATCTTGTCGACATATATCTCGATGCCGTGTTCTATCCGCGTATCACTCCCGACGTGTTTCAGCAGGAGGGCTGGCACATCGCGCTTGACAAGCCGGGCGATCCCCTGAGGTACCAGGGAGTGGTATACAACGAAATGCGGGGTGTCTATTCATCGCCGGACGCCCTGCTGAACGAGACGGTTCAGCATTCGCTGTTTCCTGATATAACGTACGGTCTTGATTCCGGCGGCGATCCCGACGAAATTCCTTCCCTCACGTACGACCGTTTCCGTGATTTCCACAGTCGTTACTACCACCCGTCGAACGCCCGCATTTATTTCTGGGGGGACGACGATCCGGATGAGCGCCTGCGTATAGTGGACGAGTATCTCGACGAATTCGAACCCTTGACAGTTGACTCGGAAGTGCCCCTGCAACCGGCCTTCCGGGAGCCACGCCGGATCACGGAATCTTTCGCAGCAGGCGGAGACGATGAAGAGAAGGGCATGATCTGCCTGAACTGGCTGCTTGATGAAACCACCGATCTCGAAAGCAACATTGTTTTCAATATTCTTTCCTCCGTTTTGCTGGGCATGCCGGGCGCGCCGCTCAGAAAGGCACTCATCGAGTCGGGGCTGGGTGAGGATATTGTCGGGGGAGGCCTGGAAGACGAGCTGCGGCAGATGTTTTTTTCCGTGGGAATGAAGGGTGTCGCCGTGGATTCCCTTGAGAAGGTTGAGGCGCTGATCATGAAAACACTGACCGATCTCTCGCGGGACGGCATCGACGCCGACGCCGTCGAAGCGTCGGTTAACACGCTGGAATTCGCCCTTCGGGAAAACAATACCGGGAGTTATCCCCGGGGACTTGTGCTCATGCTGCGGGTGCTTCCGTTCTGGCTCTACGGGGCGGATCCCATGATACCCCTCGCCTACGAGGCCCCCCTGTCGGCCCTGAAAAAACGCATTGCCGACGAACCGCGTCTCTTCAAAAACCTGATCAAACAGCGCCTGTTGAAGAATCCTCACCGGACAACAGTGATATTCAGACCCGACCGTGAACTGGCGAAACAGCGGGAACGGCGTGATCGGGAGCTGATGGACAAGAAAAAGAGCGCCATGAACGAGCGGATACTGCGGGAAACGGTTGAGAACACGAAAAAACTTCGCAAACTACAGGGAAAACCCGATTCGCCGGCGGCTCTGAGAACCATTCCCTCCCTCTCGCTTGAGGACCTGGAAAAACGGAACACCGTTATACCCATTTCCATTCTCGAGCACCACGGCGTCCCGCTTCTCTACCACGATATTTTTACCAGCGGCATTGTCTACGTAGACGCCGGATTCGACCTGCACGGGATTCCCCGGGCATACCTGCCCTACCTGCCCCTGTTCGGCAGGGCGCTTCTGGAAATGGGAACCCGGCGCGAAGATTACGTGACGCTGCTTCGTCATATCGGCCGGAAAACCGGCGGCATTCAGACGTCCTTTCTGCTTTCCGCGGCACGCGGCAGAAGAAAGTCCACGGCAAAGCTTTTTCTTCGGGGAAAGAGCATGATCGACCGGACAGGTGAATTACTTTCGATCATGACGGATATGCTGAACACGGTTCGCCTGGACAACCGGGAACGGTTCCGCCAGATGGTCCTCGAGGAAAAGTCCCGTCTCGAACAGCGGCTGGTGCCGGCGGGCCACCAGATCGTCGACCTGAGAATTCGTTCCCGGTACAACCGGGTCGACAGAGTCGCCGAAGAAATGGGAGGTGTTTCCTACCTGTTTTTCATCCGTAACCTGCTTCGCCGGGTGGAACGGGACTGGGACAAGGTCCTCGCGGTCCTGCGGGACCTGTCCCGGCTGGTGGTGCGCCGACGGGGCCTGCTTTTGAACGTGACCGTCGACGAAGCGGGGTGGAATCGCATCGAACCGGAGATTCGCCGGTTCGCGGAGGGCGTGCCCGACAGGGACAATCCGCGCGGACGCTGGCGATTTCCGGCGGTTCCCGGCGACGAAGGTCTCGTCGTTCCCTCACAGGTGAATTATGTCGGAAAGGGAGCCGATCTCTACAGCC
>DSBH01000189.1 GCA_011056825.1 Deltaproteobacteria bacterium
GTACAAAGTGGTACGGCCGATACCGAGTGCCGTCGATGCCTGAGATATGTTTCCCTCGAAGCGTATCAGCGCTTTTTGAATCAACTGTTTTTCCATTGTTTCCATGGGGACAATATCGTTCCGGGCGTCGGTGTCATCGTGATCCGGACCCGTCTGTACCTTTTCCGGGTGAAAATTCCTGATTTCGACCGGTAGCAGTTCGGGATGAAGCGTATCGCCGGCGAGATTGACCGCGCGTTCGATGACGTTTTCGAGTTCGCGGACGTTTCCGGGCCAGGGAAAATGAGTGAGATAATCAATGAATTGCGGTTCAGTCTTGAGGCCCGGCTTGTTCAGGAGCCGGCTGTAATGATCAATAAAATAATCGGCAAGGATCAGGATATCGTCCTTTCTGTCGCGCAGAGCCGGAACGTTCAGCGTGATAACATTCAATCTGTAATACAGGTCGGCACGGAACCGGTTTTCCGCGACCATCTTTTCCAGATCCTGGTTGGAAGCGCAGATAATACGAATATCAACAGAAACGGGCTTGCTTCCGCCTACCGGTATCACCTGTCTTTCCTGAATGGCGCGCAGCAGCTTCGGCTGCAGTTCGCCGGGCATATCACCGATTTCATCCAGAAATAGCGTTCCGCCGTCTGCCTGGACAAATTTGCCCGCGACTCCTCCCTTTTTCGCGCCGGTAAAAGCTCCCTCGGCATACCCGAATATTTCCGTTTCCATCAATTCTTTTGGAATCGCCGAGCAATTTATCGCCACGAAAGGTTTCCGGCACCGTGAACTGGCCGCGTGAATCGCCTGAACAAAGAGTTCCTTCCCTGTTCCGCTTTCGCCACAAACCAGTATATTGGAAGGACTGTCAGCTATTCTGCGTGCCGTTTTCAACAGGCGGATAAAATCTTTATTTTTGCCGACAATATTGCTGAATTCATAGTGGCAGGGGGAAATGCGGACCGACGCGTCCTTCGTTCCCGCCGGTTCAAATGAAAAACTCCAGCCGACCAACCGGGCATTGAAAAACTCGGGACGTATGCGAGCGTTCATAATTATGTTGCCGCGGGACGTGTGAAGCGTTGAATCTCTCAGGTCGGTTTCGACCACGGGGCGGCTGCAGTGATGATCGAGATAGTTGCCGATGTGAGAACCGAGCAGTTCTTCGCGCGGCATTCCCAGCAGGATTTCAGCCTGTTTATTGAGCTGGCAGATTGTTCCGTTTGCGTCCCAGATCATCGCGGCACGGTTATCATCGTAATCGTTCAGAAAATTTTTAAGGAGAAATACTTCATCCACCTTTTTCCTGGCTTCTATTATTTTTTTGGTGGCGAACACGGCGCTTTCGATGAATTTCTTCACGAGTCCCAGGTCCACCCTGTTGCCGACGGTATCGAGAAAACCCACGCAGCCGATCAGGTGGTCGTCTACGAGGACGGGAACGCCGACGGTGACAGCATTGTGCAGTTCAGGTTTTTGATGCTTTCCGCCCTTGATGACAGTCGTTTGAAGTTCGCGGAGCGCCCGGCCTATCGCGTTGGTTCCCATGCTTTGTTCCAGCCAGCAGTGATGACCGGGAACCGCGCGTAACAGTTTCTGGCTGTCTTCGGTAAAAACTATTCCACCCTTTTCATCGCATACAAAGACAGTGCCGGAGAAAAAGACATTTAATCGTAAAATGTCCTGAAGCCCTTCAACAAGATAGGACAACTCCACCCGTTTAGTGGATTCCTTGTCAGGGTTCTCCGTGATGTCGGCGGAATGATCAGCCGTATTTGAATCATTGAATCGGGGGGGCTGTAATGCTTGTTCAGTATGGCGTTTACGAGTCATTCAATTAACCTGAAACAACCTGTCGCGGGTGCCGCATCGAATGCCCGGATCTCAGAAACAGCGGCATTGATTCAACCCCGGGCATGTGGAGCGTCCGACACCTAACGGTACGGTATCTTCGGCGGTAAGAACCGCCTCTGTGACGGTTCGGCGGCAACAGGTCTTGTCGGGCCACAACAACCAATTTCTCAGGATTTTCTGACAGATTGAAGCTGCAGACGGCAGGGCTGTTGAAACGTCCGCCTTTTTTGGACCACAATGAAACATGTTTCATTATGGAACGTTCCGGTTTTTTTCCTCCCCCCGCATAACAATCCCGAAAGAAAAACGCAAGTACTGTTTCAATATGGCACATGACCAGTTGATCCCCAAAATATACCTAATGTATTGATTATTTTAATTATTTTACTATGGCATGTATCTTGCCATTTCACCAGACAGCAAACTCTATGAGTTTTTGAAAAATCAGAAATCGGGTGATGGGCAATCCATGCGCGACCTGGCAATGTCATGGCGGATGCAGGCGCGGACCGAAACTGTTTCTTCAGCGCGTAGAGAGAAAGGAATAAATTTCGGCAGGAGGCATGTCGCGGCAGGAAACAGGAAGGATGCGGCGCCGCAGCTTTTCTTTACGCCTGGCTCGCGATTTGGTTGTTCAAAATCATTAAGAAAGGAAAGGGAGAACGATGAAGAACAATTCCTCTAGTGTCATTACACCGCTGGCGATTCTTGCCATAGGTGGATCGGTTTTCGCCATGCATTTCGGGGCATCATGCATGTTGTGGCCGGTAACATGGGGGCAGCAGAGCGGAAACGCAGTGCTTACTGCCTATCTCGGTGTCTTTATCTCGGGCATCCTCTTCCCGGCAATGGGCTACCTGGCGGTGGCCAAGGAGGGGTCCCTGTTCAAGCTCGCCTATTCAGTCGGTCCGCGCTTCGCGCAGATTTTCGGCGGTCTGACGGTCCTTGTTCTCGGACCGCTCTTCGTCATTCCACGAATGAGCGCGGCTTCATGGGACGCTATCTGCCAGTTGTGCAACATAGACTACTCTCCTTTTATTCCCATGGTCTTGTTTACAATCATTTATTACCTGGTGGCCTACTGGTTCCTTTTCAAGAAAGAAGAGATCATCGACAAAATTGCGAAATTCCTCCTTCCCGTCCTGATTTTAACCGTGGTCGCCGTTGTCGTTAAAAGTATGCTTCAGCCGCTGTCAAGCTGGGTGGAGCCGGCTTTCAGCGAGAGTCCTTTCTATTACGGGTTTATAAA
>DSBH01000172.1 GCA_011056825.1 Deltaproteobacteria bacterium
ACATGGGACAAACTGGCCCTCGTGGAGATGAATTCCACGATGTTGCCGGGGATAATAATTGACGTGGTTCCGGTGAGGAATTACACGATGGGTCCCGCCATGGCCCACGTGCTGGGATATGTCGGCGAGATCAGCCGGGATGACCTGCAATCGCCGACCTACCGGGAATATCGTTCCGGTTCTCTCGTCGGCAAGGCCGGTATCGAGAAGGTCGTTGACCGGCAGCTCAGGGGCAAGAGCGGCGGCGCGCAGGTTGAAGTGAACGTGACGGGCCAGATTCTTGACGTGTTGGCCCGCGTTGATCCGATACCGGGAAGCAACGTCGTCACAACACTCGACAGAGATCTGCAGCAGGTCTGCTGGGACGCATTTGACAAGCCGGCGGGAGCCGTCGTTGTTATGGATCCCAACGACGGTTCCGTTCTGGCCATGGTGAGCAAGCCCGCGTTTGATCCCAATCTGTTCAACCGGGGCATAAACGCCATGGACTGGGAAAAATTCAGTACTGATTCCATGGCGCCGTTCAAGAACAGGGCCATTTCAGCCCTGTATCCCCCCGCGTCTCTTTTTAAACTCATCATCGCCGCGGCCGCCCTGGACCGGGGACTCATAACAGAAGACGAGACAATTTTTTGCCGGGGGTCAATCACATTGGGCGATCGTGACTTCCGCTGCTGGAAGAGAGAGGGTCACGGCGCCCTGAACCTGCACCAGGCGATTGTTCAATCCTGTGACGTGTTTTTTTACACGCTCGGTCTCCAGCTGGGCATTGATGACATTGCGGAATACGCGGTCCAGTTCGGTCTGGGCGCTGCGACGGGAATTGATATTCCGGGAGAGAGGGGGGGGCTGGTTCCCACAAGTAAATGGAAGCGTGAACGGTTCGGCGAGCCCTGGCAGCGGGGGGAAACGGTGTCCGTGTCCATTGGGCAGGGTTTCCTGAACGCGACGCCGCTGCAACTGGCCAGGGCGTTTTCCGCCATCGCCAACGGTGGAACGCTCTATAAGCCCCGGATTATTAAGCAGATTGAATCACCTTCCGGAGAAGTGCTTGAGATGTTTCCGGTTCGCGCGCAGGGTCGTTTGCCCCTGAGCCCTGGACACCTGGATCGGCTCAGGAAGGCGCTTCATGGTGCGGTCAACGAACCGAGGGGAACCGGACGCGCGTTACAGAGAGAGGAACGGGACGTCTTCGGAAAGACAGGGACCGCCCAGGTTATTTCCATTCCCGACGATGACGATGAGGAGAGCGAAAAGACCGAAACTCCCTTTCGATTCAGGGATCACGCACTCTTCGTTTGCTCTGTTCCCTACGACGATCCGCGCATCACGGTGATGGTCGTCGCTGAACACGGAGGTCACGGCGGTTCGGCGGCCGCTCCCGTTGCGAGAAAAATCGTCGACTGGTACATGGAAAACAGGCCGCCGGGGGATGTATTGGCGGAGGACAACGGGACGTTTGGCGGTGAGTCATGAAAATAGACAGGCGGGTGCTGATCAACTTTGATTGGGCGATTCCCCTGCTGATACTGGCGCTGTGCGTCGTGGGGCTGGTGAATCTCTACAGCGCCTGTTCCAACGTGGGCAACGGGAACACGACGGCGCTTTACCTGAAACAGTTGTACTGGATAGGACTGGGTCTCGTCGCCATGTTACTGTGCTTCGCTGTCGACTATCGGCTTATCATACGCTACAGCTACATCCTGTACGGCATCTCCGTCGCGCTTCTGGCGCTGCTTTTCATATACGGCGAGATAACCCACGGTTCTCAGCGATGGCTCGTTCTGGGAGGTTTTTCTTTTCAGCCCTCGGAACTGGTCAAACTCACCATGATTCTGGCGCTGACGAAGTACATCGATGAGCGGAACGTCGGCACCGCCTTCAGCCTGCCGGCATTGCTGGGGCCCTTTCTGATCGTGATGCTACCCGCGTTGCTCATACTGAAACAGCCGGACCTCGGGACGGCCCTGTTTCTCGTTCTGCTTTTCGTTTCAATGATTCTTTTCGCCGGAATCAGAATGCGGGCCTTCGTCGAAATGTGTGTCGCGGGCCTTGCCCTGCTTCCGGCACTGTGGTTCATTATGAAAGATTACCAGAGGGAACGGCTGATCATGCTTCTGAACCCGGAACGCGACCCCCTTGGCGCCGGCTACCACATTATTCAATCCATAATCGCCGTCGGGTCGGGCGGACTTCTGGGGAAAGGATACCTTAAAGGAACGCAGAGTCAGTTAAAATTTCTGCCGGAGCAGCAGACGGATTTCGTTTTTTCCGTTTTTGCCGAGGAATGGGGATTCGTAGGGGTAGTTTTTGTTCTTATGCTGTTCCTGGTGCTGATTTTATGGAGTCTCAATATCGGCCGCCGGGCACGGGATTTTTCCGGTGTCCTGCTGGTCTTCGGTGCGACAATGATTTTTTTCTGGGGTGTTTTTATAAATATCGGTATGATCCTGGGCATTCTTCCAGTCGTCGGGATCCCGCTGCCGTTCATGAGTTATGGCGGCTCATGCCTGGTCGTTCTCATGATGGCCGCGGGTCTGCTGATGAATGTCAGCATGCGCCGGTTTGTTCTTAAATCCTGACCGCCGGGCTTGAAGCGGGCTGTTCGGAACGGAAAGACCGGATGAAAAGAAAAGAAGGGATGGTAAACGTGAAAAAGAAAAACGACGAAATTAAAGCCTTTCTCGGTAAGGAAACGGAGTTCGGCGGCAAGCTGTGCATCAGCGGTTCCGTTCGAATCGACGGCCGGTTCAAGGGAGAGATCTGGGGGACGGGAATGCTTGTGGTCGGGAAGGATGCGTCCATAGAAGCCACCATCACCGTTGACCGCATACAGATAGCGGGCGCCGTCAAAGGCACGATGGAAATAAAAGACCGGACCGAGATCACTGAAACGGGGTCTTTCGTGGGAACCGTGAAAACTCCGCGCCTGGTCGTGGGCGAGGGCGCCTTCTTCGAAGGACGGTGCGCGATGGGCAGCGATAAAGGTATCGAAGACCAGGGCGATAAAGAAAAATAATATATCAACGGCGTATTCCGCCGTCTATCGGGGACAGGGTTTTTAC
>DSBH01000306.1 GCA_011056825.1 Deltaproteobacteria bacterium
CCAGTTTGCGTCCCCCCTGGCGGGCCTCCCGCTCGCTCAGCGAGATTACGGCGTAGAGATTGGGGCCGTCTTCCGAGGCAGTGGGATGGAGCATTTGGATACGTGGTGTTGAGCGCTTTCTGGTCAATCGTTGGATACGTTCGTCCGCGCCGAGTGTCGGCATCATCTCAAAGAGCTTCAAAAAGACGATACCGAATAGAAATCCACCAATATGGGCCCACCAGGCAATGCCTACCGCCTTGCCCGCAGTGGCCGCAGCGTTCAGGAGTTGAAACAAGAGCCAGATGCCGAGAAAAAAGAACGCAGGGATCTGGATGAAATAGGGCAAGAAAAAGATGGGTATCAGGGTCAGTACCTTTGCCCGCGGATAAAGGATGAGGTAGGCTCCCATCACGCCGGCAATCGCCCCGCTGGCGCCGATGGTTGGGATATTCGAGTGCCAATTGATAAGGAGTTGTGAAGCCCCTGATGCCAAACCGCACAAAAGATAGAAGCAAAGATATCGAATGTGTCCCAGCCGATCTTCCACATTGTCCCCGAAGATATAAAGGAACCACATGTTACCCAAGAGGTGCAGGAAACCACCATGCAAAAACATAAAGGTGAGAAAGGGGAGCACCTGTTGGACTGTGGTGAAATACCGGGCGATCTGTGGATCAGTATACCGGGCAGGGACAAGTCCGTAGAGATAGATGAAATCAGTAACCCCTTGTCCTTGGATTAACTCTATAATAAATGCCGAAGCTGAGACTGCGATGATGCAGATGTTGACGATAGGATATGTTTCAGATCGATTGGTATCTCTCAAGGGTATCATAGTACCTTAACGCTAGCAAAGTCCTTCCATGCAGTCAATGAGATTTTCTGTATAGTTTGTATAACTATACGTGCAAGCAATACCCCTTCTATCGAGCAATACAAAACATACAATGGCCATATCCCATAGAAAGGGTGCCGCATCGATTATTGACAGTTCATACAGCTTGTGCTATTCCTTTTTTTATTCTTACAATACAAGACCTTCACATATAATCAAGGCATCAACGGGAATATGCGTATTCGGCTTGCCGGCAGAAACGGCGGGGCGGAATTTTTCGGTTCGTACTGAATTGTTGCGTACGCTGAGATAGGCAGCATGCACGTCGAGAGACGTTTGCGGGCGTCAAGAGTAGAAGTGCACTTGCAGGTCGCCTCTTGAGGAGGGGCGCAGCATGGAATATAAAGAAAAGGCAAAAGAGCAACTCCTCAAGTTAAAAGAACTACGCCGTCGTATTGCTGAACTTAAGTTGTCAAACATTGAATTCAAGGGGACGAAAAAGGCGCTCGGCGATTTAGAGAAAAATTTTTTTACGTCTTTCCGTGCCAGCCCTGACCTTATCACCATCAGCTCATTAGCCGATGGACGCTATATCGAGGTTACCGACAGCTTTCTGCACGCTGTCGGTTATAGCCGTGAAGAGCTTATTGGTCACACCCCCTTCGAACTCAATATGTGGGCAGATCCACAAGAGTGTGACACGTTTAGTCAGATATTGCGAGAGCACGGAGCTGTCCACAATCTAGTGGTCACCTTCTTTAAAAAATCAGGCGAAGCCTGCTGGGTGTTGATGTCCGCAGAGCTTATCGATATCGCCGCCACACAATGTATCCTTGCCGTGGCAAAGGATATCACCGAGCATAAGCGAGCAGAGGAAGAATTTGCGAAACATCGAGAACAGTTAGAAGCGTTGGTTGCAGAGCGCACCGCCGAACTGAAAGCAATCAATGAACAGCTCCAACAAGAGATCAATGAACGTATGCGTGCAGAAAAGGCGATGAGATCGTTTCAATCAGACCTCCAGGCGAAAAACAAATCATTGGAGATCCTCAACACTATTGCTGATAAGATATTTGGTTCCCTCGATGTGCAAGCTGTGGCTGAACTGGCCGTTGCTGCTATGATGAATTACAGCCAAGCTCCCTGCGTCTGTCTCTTTGTTTTGAATGCAGAATTACCTTGTCTGGAATTACGCCATTCCATTGGATGCGGTGAGGAAGTACGCCAGGTGATAACACATCTGCCGCTCACAGGGAGCTTGAGTGGTGCTGCCGTTGCTCAAAAGGAGCTTGTTGCTAGTGATACTATAGCGAACGACGATCGTGTTGAACCTGAGATTAAGAAGGCACTGCTCGAACAGGGGCTGCACGGGATCATATCAGTGCCCTTGCTCTTTCAGGATCAGGTCTTAGGGGTCATCGACCTCTTCTTTAAAGGGGATATCCCTTCCTTGACGGATTTTGAGCGAGAAACGCTCATGCATATTGGGAAAACCATCGGGTTGGCCCTAGCCAACGCCAACTATGTAGCGCACATTGAGGCTGAGATTAAAGAGCGCAGGAGGGTTGAAGAGTTATTGCAGCGTGAGAGGGAGACCTTCTACTCCACCATCGAAGGAGCCCCTAATGGTGTGGCCCTAATCGACAAAAACGGGCGGTATCTCTTTATCAATGCTGAATTCACCAACATCACGGGCTATACGCTGGAGGATATCGCCACCGGTCATGACTGGTTTAACCGGGCCTATCCCAACCTGAAATACAGACGGGAAGTTATCGCGATCTGGAAGGAAGATTTAGGTCATAAGGCCTTTGACAGGGTATTTCGTGTGGTCTGTAAGGGAGGAGAGATAAAAGAAATAGAATTCAAGGGGGCCGTATTAGAAAATGGAAAGATTATCATAGCATTATCCGACATCACCGAGCGCAAACGGACAGAAACGATGCTGCGAGAATCTGAAACACGCCTTCGTAAACTTTTCGAGGCAATTCCCGAAGCTGTTATTGTTCATGACAAAGAAGGTAATATCCTCCTCATCAATGACGTTGGCGCAAAACGACTCGAATGGACTGTGGAAGATCTGATAGGCAGAAATCTGCGAGAGATCGTAGAACCTGAGAACGCCGCGGCAATTCCCGATAACATCAGAGAGGCCCGTACCAATGGCTCATGCAGTTTTGAAACAACCTACATTTCGCGCACCGGCCGCCATATCGTAGCAGAGGTTAACG
>DSBH01000246.1 GCA_011056825.1 Deltaproteobacteria bacterium
CTCTTACTACCAGGGCCTTCGCCAGTCCCGATGACGAAACGGTGGTTATCGAGGCGCTCAGTGAGCTGCGCCTTCTGGCGGTTGTCATGGGCCGGTACGTGCATTCACAGGTGACCATTCATCAGGCTCGCCGCTTTCTCACCCGGGTGCTGGCAGTGAACCTGTCCTTGCTCTTCACGTCTCCCAGCGAGGCAGAACGGGAAACGCAGGGACGGCTCGCCCTGGTCCCCCGCGCGGTATTACGTCACCTGGCCGATCGGATCGGCTATGAAAATGTAATCGGCAATTTGATCGAGGAAATCTGGCGGATTCTCTACCAGCGGCCCATACAGGTCGACCACATCAAGCGCATGGTCACCCAGATATCCATCTGCCAGGCCAATCCTGAAATCGACCTGGGGACAAGCGGTCAGGGTTCGGAACGCCTGGTAAGCAGCCTTTACGGCCCGACGCAGGCTTCCCGCGAGGATCCTGGTCTGGAGGTATATCGTCAGCGACTGGAGAGTATGGATACCAACACGCTGCAGAACGAAGCCACGGGGTTTGCCCGTGCCATGCGCGACACCGGTCTGGTTTCTCCTTACCATCCGGTTCTGGTACGCTTTCTTCTTGACAAGGGGGATCACCTGCTCTCAGAGGCATTCGGGCTGTCAACCACGGGCCGCGATTGCCTGCTCTGTTACCAGCAACTCGTGTATGCGCTGATCGAGGAGGCTGTTCATCCATCTACTGCTCAGGCGGTCTATGGTCTGTCCCTCATGCTGGAACGGGGGATTCTGTTTCAGCCCCCTGTGGCCCCGGCCCTGTGGAGGCAGATCGGCCTCCCCCTGTCTGACTGGTCGGAGGCGCGGTTGCGCTTCGTTTTCGGCGACGAGGCAACCCCCCGTTCACGGCTCCTGGAAGGAGTGCTCTGCATGCTCGGCCTGCCCCTCGGTGTGGGCCAGGGTAACAATCCCACCTGCCAGTCGGCGAGAGCCCTGTCCATGTGGGCCTACAACGATCCCGATTATCTCCTTCAGATGGTAACCTGGGCGGCACGGGATGACGAAATCATTATGCACTTCGAAGGCCAGCCCATATCATCGCGGGAAAGTTATGCCGGCGTGGCGAAAGAACTGCCCGTTGATCTTGATCCCGTATCGCTGCTCGTGGTCCCGCACCTGGATCGTATTTACACCGAAATGGGACGGCGATGCGCCGACCGCGAGGGAGACCCGCATCGATGGATCAATCCGGAATTTCACGGCTGGTGGACGGGCAGAGGATTCCGGATTAATGTGGATGTGGCGACGGGAGTCCTCCAGGATCTTGAAGCGTTCATTCGCCATTTTTATGCCTGCTATCACCCCTTTTACAACGGCAACCAGCCCCTGATTCATCCCCAGCCCGCGGGTATTGTAGTGACCGACAGCGCCGCCCGCTTTGTGGGCTGGCACGCCATTACGCTCATGCGTGTCGCCCTTGACGCCCAGAATGTTATGAGGGTGTATTTTTACAACCCAAATGACGACAGTGGACAGGACTGGGGCGACGGAGTAGTGGTAAGCACTACCGGCAACGGAGAACGTTTCGGAGAAGCGTCCCTTCCATTTGAACAGTTCGCGTCAAGGCTCTATATTTTTCACTTTGATCCCCTCGAAGGTGGAGAGGTGGCAAAGGTATCCCGGGATGAACTGGATCGCGTTATTGGATTGATTCACCGAAGCTGGGGCGCCGATCGTATTCCCGATCTGGGACTTCAGGCAGAGGCGGAGGGGAACGGGATTCATTCGGGTGAAATCGGCGAGTAGCGGATTGTCCGCGATGGAGAAGCGTTTCGGAATCACCGGGCGCGTTCTTTCTTCTGAAACGGTGTTTCAACTATACATATAAAGACGAGGCTGATTATGGAAGGCAAAAAAATAAGTGAAAGCGCTGTTATTATGGCGCAGGTCATGAATCCCCAGGACGCGAATCCGGCGGGCAACGTGCACGGCGGCACCATCATGAAATTCATCGATTCGGCGGCCGGCGCCGTGGGCGTCCGTCACGCGCGGGGCAACGTGGTGACGGCGTCGATCGACCGTCTCGATTTCCACCATCCCGTATACGTGGGCAACCTGCTCACATTGCGGGCGTGTCTCAACCTGGTGGGGCGGACTTCGATGGAGGTTGGCGTCAGGGTGGAAGCCGAAAATATGAAGACCGGGGAACGGCGTCATACCTCATCGGCCTACCTCACCATGGTCGCGCTGGACGCGGACGGCAAGCCCATGGAATTGCCGCCGCTTCTGTTGGAGACTCCCGAAGAAATCCGCCGGAACAACGAAGCGAAATCGCGCCGGGCGATGCGCCTGGATGAACGCAAGAAGGAAAAGGCCTGCCAGGACAAGTTCGACCGCCGTTCGTCCTGAATTCAGATTGGATGTACCGCCTGTCTGAAGGCCGTCGTGAAAGGCAAGGTTAATCATGTCCGTTCTCTTTGAGCCGGTGACCATCGGCTCACTCACGCTGAATAACAGGATCATTCGCTCCGCGACCTATTACGCCCTCGCAGACAGGAACGGTTACGTGGGCGAAGCGAGCGTTGCGTTGATGCGCACTCTCGCGGAAGGCGGTGCGGGGCTTATCGTGACCGGCTACGCGTTCGTGCATGAAAGCGGCCAGGTGGTTCCCGACATGAACGGTATCCAGACGGACGAGCATATTCCGGGCTACCAGGAGATGACACGGGCCGTGCATGAACAGAAAGGGCTTGTCGTCCTGCAGATCGTTCACGGCGGATCGGCCGCCTACGCGGCTTCGTTTTTCGAAAATGATTACCTGGCCGTTTCTGTTCTCGACGATATGCCCCGGTACCGGAAACCGGCACGTGAAATGACCGATGAGGATATAGAAAAAATTATTATTTCTTTCGGCGAGGCGGGCCGACGGGCCAGGGAGGCGGGATTCGACGGCGTGCAGATTCACGGCGCCCACGGATACCTGGTTTCGCAGTTTCTGTCACCCGCGACCAACCGCCGTGACGACCGGTGGGGAGGAAGCC
>DSBH01000107.1 GCA_011056825.1 Deltaproteobacteria bacterium
GCTACGAGCAGATCAAATACTGTTCCATCCTGTCGGAACCGTTCCGTATTGAAACGGGAGAACTGACGCCGAGCATGAAAATGAAGCGCCGCGTCATCGAGAAAAAATTCAAAAATGAAATCGACGCGATGTACGAGTAAATTGCGGCACGACATACGCGGCGCGAGGAGGAAGAACGGACGGAACCTTCGCCCGGAATGACGGCAATCGTTCCGACTTCCCCCGATAAAAAACAAATTTCTTCCTATTCAACGTCGCGGAAAACGGCGCCGGTGCTGGCGGACGTCACCATACTCGCGTAACGTGCCAGGTATCCGGAGGTAATCGCCGGTTTTCTCGGCTTGAAGGCCTTTCTTCTCCGCTCCATTTCCCGGTCGGTGATTTTCAGGTTTATTGTTTTCCCCGGTATATCGATGGCGATTGTATCGCCTTCCTTTACCAGGGCGATGGGACCGCCCTCGGCGGCTTCGGGTGAAATATGGCCGATGGCGGCGCCGCGGGTTCCTCCGCTGAACCGACCGTCCGTGAGAAGCGTCACCGATGTATCCAGTCCCATTCCGACAATAGCCGAGGTGGGCGACAGCATTTCACGCATGCCCGGGCCGCCTTTCGGCCCCTCGTAGCGTATGACCACCACGTCTCCCGGTTCGATGCAACCGTCGAGAATAGCGTCAATAGCATCGTCCTCGGAGTCGAAAACCCGCGCCCGGCCTTCATTCGTCATCATGTCGGGCGCCACGGCGGATTGTTTGACCACCGCGCCATCAGGGGCCAGGTTTCCGCGAAGAATGGCGATGCCTCCTTCGGTCCCGTAAGGATCCTTCACCGACCGAATGACGTCCCGATTCTTCACGACTGCGTTTTTGAAATTTTCACCCACGGTTTTTCCCGTCACCGTTGGCAGGTCAGTGTTGATAACACCCAGACCGGATATTTCCTTCATTACAGCCTGAATGCCGCCTGCTTCGTACAGGTCTTCCACGTGGTACTCGCCCGCGGGACTCAGGCGGCAGATGTTGGTGGTTTTCGCGCTGATGGCGTTGAAGATGTCCAGATCGAGGTTGATTCCCGCTTCGTGGGCCACTGCGGGAATGTGCAGCACCGTGTTTGTTGAGCAACCAAGCGCCATGTCCACGGCAATGGCGTTTTTAAAGGCCTCGAGAGTCGCTATTTCACGGGGCTTTACGTTTTGTTTTACCAGGGACATCACCTGCATTCCCGCTTCCTTTGCCAGTCTTCTTCTGGCGGCGTTTACGGCGGGAATGGTTCCGTTACCGGGCAGTCCAAGACCGAGTGCTTCAGTGACGCAGTTCATGGAATTCGCCGTGAACATGCCGGAACAGGAACCGTATCCCGGGCAGGCGCTGTCCTCCAGCGCTTTCAGGCCTTTTTTGGTCAGCGAGTGCGCCTTGACGCGCCCCACGCCTTCAAACACGCTGATAAGGTCCGCCGCTTCACCTTCGTATTTGCCCGCCATCATGGGACCGCCGCTGACGACGACGGTGGGAATATTGAGGCGCAATGTCGCCATGAGCATACCCGGGACGATCTTGTCGCAGTTGGTGACCATGACCAGCCCGTCAAAGGGATGGGCCGTCGCCACGACTTCGATCGAATCGGCAATCAGTTCCCTGCTGGCCAGGGAATATTTCATGCCGGCGTGTCCCATGGCAATGCCGTCGCAGACGCCGATCACGGGAAAGGCGACGGGTGTCCCACCGGCCGATCGTATACCGGCCTTGACATCCTCTGCAATAATCGAGAGGTGAACGTGGCCCGGAATGATTTCATTGGCGGAATTCACCACGCCGATAAGCGGCCTCGCCAGTTCCTCGTCGGTATATCCCATTGCCTTGAAGAGCGACCGGTGCGGCGCACGCTCGAGTCCCCTTTTCATCACATCACTTCTCATGGCTTAATCCCTTTCCGAAGGCCAGGGCCGGAAACGCCCGGAACATCGAGAAAAATAATTATTTTTTGGAACGCCGTTCCGGGCGCAATTCACGCAACACGGCGCCCGCCTGCCACATCTCCATGTTTCTCATGGCCGACAGCTCCTCCTCCAGCCGCTCGCGGTAGTCGGGAGCGCTGTTCACGCGCAGCACGATTTCCGTCTCCTTGCCGGACTTGACGCTTTCATAGAGCTCGTCGAAAAGCGGCGCGACAGCCTCACGGAACCTTCCCTTCCAGTCGAGAGCGCCCCGCTGGGCCGTGGTGCTGCAATTGGCGTACATCCAGTCCATGCCGTTTTCACCCACGAGACGTATGAGACTCTGGGTGAGTTCTTCTACTGTTTCGTTAAAGGCCTCGCTGGGATCATGACCGTTTTTCCGCAGGCACGCGTACTGTGCTTCCATCACACCGGCCAGGCATCCCATGAGTACGCCGCGCTCGCCCGTGAGGTCGCTGTACACCTCGTTTTCGAAGGTCGTCGGAAAAAGATAGCCGGAACCGATGGCGATGCCGATGGCGCAGGTACGGTCGTAGGCCCGCCCCGTGTAGTCCTGGAAAACAGCGATGCTGGAATTGATGCCGCTTCCATCCAGAAAGTTCCGCCGCACCGTCAGCCCCGAACCCTTGGGCGCTGCCAGGATGACATCGATGTTCTTCGGTGGAATAACACCGGTCTGATCCCTGTAGACGATGGGGAAACCATGTGAAAAGTAGAGTGCCTTCCCTTCCGTCATGTGGGGTTCTATGGTCGGCCATACGGCCTTCTGTCCCGCGTCCGAAAGGAGGAACATGACGATGGTGCCCCGCTTAGCCGCTTCCTCGATGGGGAAAAGTGTTTCGCCGGGAACGAACCCGTCTTCAACCGCTTTGTCCCAGGCCTTGCTTTTCCGCTGCCCCACGATGACTTTGAACCCGTTGTCCAGCAGGTTCAAGGCCTGGCCCGGGCCCTGAACACCATAGCCCAGAACGGCTATGGTTTCGTCCTTCAGGACCTCGCGGGCCTTTTCCATTGTAAACTCATCCGCCGTCACGATCTTTTCGGTGACTCCTCCGATTGTAATATCC
>DSBH01000104.1 GCA_011056825.1 Deltaproteobacteria bacterium
CCTGGGAATCTATGGCAACACCGTCATCATCGATCACGGGCTCGGTCTTTTCAGCTTCTACGCGCACCTCTCAGCCATCGATGTTGAGGAAGGCGATCCCGTTGAGAAAGGTGACCCCATCGGCCGTTCCGGCATGACGGGTCTTGCCGGCGGCGATCACCTGCATTTCGGTATTTTCCTGGGAAAGCAGTTCGTTAATCCCGTCGAGTGGTGGGACCCGGGATGGATTCAGGACAATATCCTCGGCAAGGCCAACCTTCCCTGACTCGCCAGTGACTAGGTCCTGTTGATGTCCCGATGCGTAACGTTGGTGCCGTAACCCTGATCTTTCACGAAACACGCTATCCGGTTTGCTATGGCTACGGAGCGGTGTTTCCCCCCGGTACACCCGGTCGCTATGTTCAGGTAGGCTTTTCCTTCTTTTTCGAAAAGCGGCACGAGAAACGAAAGCAGGTTGAATATCTTGTCGAGAAAAAGCTTCGTCTCATCCCATTTCATCACGTACTCTTCGACGGCGGGGTCTTTGCCCGTCAGATCCTTCAGAGAGTTGATAAAAAAAGGATTGGGGAGAAACCGGACGTCGAACACTAGGTCGGCGTCGGGAGGAAGACCGTAGCGATAACCGAACGACATGAGGTTGACGGCCAGTTTCCTGCCTCCCGACGGATTGAGATAATATCCCTGCACCAGTTCCTTCAACTCGTGAACCGTATACAACGATGTATCGATCACGTTGTCGGCCATTTCCCGAACCGGCGCCAGTTGCTCACGCTCGGCGAGAATACTTTCCATGACCGTCTTCCCCGCCGACAGCGGATGTGATCGCCTCGTTTCGCTGAAACGGTTGAGCAGGCATTCATCGCCGGCGTCGAGAAACAAAACCTCGATGTTATAACTTTGTTTCTTGAGTTTCGTGACAATGCGGACAAACGTTTCGGGAAAGTTCTTCTCCCTGAGGTCCATGACCAGGGCAATTTTTGATATTTCTCCCGAAACGCCCATCTGAAGTTCCAGGAGCTTCGACAGAAGCGCCGTTGGCAGGTTGTCGACGCAGAAAAAGCCGATATCTTCCAGTGCCCGAAGCGCCGTGCTCTTGCCCGAACCGGACAACCCCGTGATAACGACAACCCTGACCGTTTTCACCTCGAATCCCGCCTTTCCGCGTCACGACGTCTTCATGCCGTATCCGGGAACACTGTGGTCCCCGGTCTTCCTGTTTTTTCGAATGACCAGTTCCTCGATGGCCCGGCCGGCGGTTGCCGTTGTGACAATCCGCAGGGAATACCGGGGTAAAGATACGCCGAGCAGCATGCTGACCGCCGGTTCGTTGCCTTCCGCCGCCGTTGTATCTCTGTAACTGTGCAAATCAAAAACGGCGTCTACCGATGACTCTTCGGCCACCGCTTTGCTTCCGAAGAGCCTTCGTGCGTTCACGATACCAATCCCCCGGATTTCCATCAAGTTTTTTATAGCCGGGTGAGCGCTCCCCCGAAGTTTTCTATCGGGATCACGATGAATTTCCATGACGTCGTCGGCGACAAGACGGTGTCCCCGGAACATGAGTTCGAGCGCGCACGAACTTTTCCCCGAACCGCTCCCGCCGCGGATCACGACACCGGCGCCCGAAACATCAACGAGCGTGCCCCGGACAGTAATCGCACTATCGATCCACTCCCTGAGAAAAGCGGCGACCCGGCTTCCCGCGTAACAGGGATCCCGGGAGGTTGACACCAGGGTAAACCCCGCCGCCGCGGCTGATTGTCGAAGCCGTTTTCGTGAAACCGCCCGGTCCGACGGACGATATACGACGACAGAAGGAGAATGGTCCTGAAGAACCCTGAAAAAACGTTCCCCGGAACCCGGATCAGAGGAGACACGGTCCCCCGCAAAGACGAGCACCGCCGGCGCCGAGGCGTTTTTCGTGGAACAGGCCCCGGCGTCGTTGCAGATAAGTACGGATGAACTTGTAAGTATGTTCCTCGACGCGGCCCCGGCCTCTTCAACCTTGAATCCGAGCCGTTGCCGGCCGTACTCGAGCAGGCGACCGACGGAAAGGAGACGTTCGTTCATTCAGGGATACATCTTGTCCTTTTCGACGATGAGTGTATACAGGCGTTGTTTCGACCCGGCTTCCATCAGTTCCTTCCTGAACCCGGCATCCTTGAGCATTCTCGATATTTTCGCAAGTGCCTTGAGGTGTTTGCCTGCCGAGTTGTCTGGCGCCATGAGCAGGAAAAAAATATTAACCGGCTTTCCGTCAAGGGCGTCGAACTCCACTCCCTCGCTACTCCTTCCGAAGGACACCACCAGCTGGTCAAGTCCCGTCATTTTGCCGTGTGGAATGGCGACGCCGTAACCGATGCCGGTACTTCCCAGCTTCTCCCTGTCCAGCAATACCTCCACCATTCCATCACTATCAACATTGGAAAGATTCTCCGCGAAGGGGCGCGTCAGTTCTTTCAGTACTTCACGTTTCGTCTTCGATTTCAGTTCGTCGACAATGTAATTCTGCTCTATAATTTCCCTGATATTCATTAGGATAACCCCCGGTCAGTCACCGTCAACCGGCGGCTTCAATCAATTCATAACTGCCGTCGTCCCGGCGATACATAACCATAACATTTTCCGACGCGGAATCACGGAACAACATGAACCGGTCTCCCGTTTCTTCCAGGTTCATGGCCGCCTCGTCGACGGACATGGGACTGAGAACAACCTTGCGGCTTTCCACCACGCGGTACTGTTCGTCCTCGTCAGCCTCCTCGGCGGGGACATCGGCCAATCCCTCGGCGATCACCTTCCGGGGAGGTTCCTTGCGGCTCCGCATCTTTTCTTTTTGCTTTTTGAGTTGCCGTTCGAGCTTGTCAACCACGGCATCGATGGCAGGTATCATTTCGGAAGCCTCTTCCCGCGCGTTGACAGCGCCCCCCTTGGCCATGATCAGGTTGACTTCCGCGAAATTGCGGTACTTCTCGACGGAAAGGACAACCCGGGCCTCGACCGGTTTTTCTATGTAC
>DSBH01000022.1 GCA_011056825.1 Deltaproteobacteria bacterium
ATGTCAAGTAATATTAATGATATAGCTTTGAATAACACAGTTTTTCGGGGACGGCTTGGACGTGAGGGTAAAGAATAATGGGGGAGTTGTGCAAAGCTCTCAAATTGTCCGGGCGGAACAGGTAGTAATCGCAATCATTCCACGAGAAGGAGGATAATTATATGAAACTGCAGGATCTGTTCAGACTTGACGGCAAGATCGCCCTGGTGACGGGCGGAGGCAGGGGGCTCGGAAAATTTATCGCCACCGGCCTGGCCGAAGCGGGCGCGAACATTGTTATCACCTCGCGCAAGATGAAAAATCTCGAAGCCACGGCGAAAGAGCTGGAAGAAAAATTCGGCGTAACAGTTCTTCCCGTTGCCTGCGACATGAGCAAGCCCGAGGCAATCGACGAAATGCTCGCGACGGTCAGGGAAAAATTCGGTCGCGTTGATGTCCTGGTTAACAACGCCGGCGCGACCTGGGGAGCGCCCACACTGGAATTTCCGCTCGAGAAGTGGGATTACCTGTTCGATGTCAACGTACGGGGCGTCTGGATCCTGACACAGAAGACGGCGCTTGTCATGAAGGAGCAGGGAGGCGGCAACATTATTAATATTTCTTCTATCATGGGATTCCGCGGCTCCACCGAGGAAGGGCACCCGGCGGTTCCCTACAATTCAACCAAGGCGGCCATCAACCTGCTCACGATGAATCTGGCCGTCAAGCTCGCACCTTACCATATTCGCGTTAACGCGATCGCGCCGGGTTTCTTCGGCACCGACATGATGGCCTATATCGAGAAACCCGAGTTCAAGGAGATTCGCGACGCCATTATCGCCGAGATCCCCCTGCGACGGGTCGGCGGCGAGGACGACGTCAAGGGCGCCGCCGTGTTTCTGGCTTCCGAGGCGTCGGGTTTCATGACCGGCCACATCATGGTTATCGACGGCGGGACCATCGCGAAATAAAGTCTGCCTGGAAGCGTATGAGGACACAATCAGGAAAGCCCCGGTCGTGCGACCGGGGCTTTTTTACAAGGTTCTTCGCGGTATCGATTGTGTGTGTTTCTGCAACGTCTATATCGATACCACTTCATCCAGAATCGTCAACTCCGGTTTTCCTTCCAGGTAAGGACCAAGGTTCTTCGAAAATTCCTTGAAATACGGGGTTGCCCCGTGGGCCTGGAGGGCCGCACCGTCCCGGTAGCGCTCGACGACGACCAGCGAATTCGGGGCGGCCTTGTCGCGGCAGACCGCGTAGGCGAGAGTTCCCTCTTCTTCCCGAACCTTGGGCGCCAATTCCCTGAAGAGTGCTATCACGTTCTCAATTTCGCCTTCCTTGATGTTCATCCTGGCTATCAATGCGATCATTTTGTTTTCCTTTCACGGCGGCGCCATAAAAAACCACCCCGGGAGGTGGTGGGCGTTTGACGAGACGCTCGGCCCGGCGCGTCGAACGACAACGCCGGGCCGATCTTTTCAGGCTTGGTTAAAAAAAGCAACAAGCCTATTTCTGCGTGTAATCGTACCAGCCCTTTCCGGTCTTCTGTCCGAAGTGACCCTGGGCCACGCGCTTGACAAGTTCGGGATTGGGCAGCATCGCCATATCGCCGGTGTCCCTGAAGCGTTCCATGCCGATATCGTACGCCAGGTCCAGACCGGTCAGGTCGTTGAGGCGGAACGGACCCATGGGATGACCAGCGCCGTACACGCACGCCTTGTCGATATCCTCATGCGACGCGACGCCCATTTCAAGCATCCACATGGCCTCTCTCTGAATTGCCGAGAAAATCCTGTTGAGAACGAAACCCCAGACTTCCTTCTTGATGTGAACGGGGACCTTGCCGATTTTCTCGCAGAACTGCATGGATACCTGGGCCGTTTCGTCGGAAACGTGGGGACCCTGGACGACTTCCACGAGCTTCATGACCAGTGCGGGGTTGAAGAAGTGCAGGTTGCAAACCTGTGAGGGACGCTTGGTCGCGTCGGCGATCTTGGAGCTGACGATCATGGAGCTGTTGGTGGCGAGAATCGCGTGCTTGGGAGCGAATTTGTCCAGATCAGCGAAAACCTGGCGTTTGAGAGACAGGCGTTCAAGTATGGCCTCGATGACGTAATCCGCGTCCTTGGCGGCTTCTTCAAGGCTGCCGGTAAAGGAGATCCGGCTCCTGATGGCTTTCGCTTCGTCTTCGGTCATTTTGCCCTTCTTGACTCGTCCCGCCAGGTAGCTGTCGGCAAAATCTTCAGCTTTTTTAAGAACTTCAGGAATAACATCGGTGCATTTTACGGTGAATCCCTCGATGGCGCACTGAAGCGCGATCTGGTGTCCCATGTTTCCGGCGCCGACTACACAAACATTCTTGATGTCTTCGATTTTCATAGTGGCATTCTCCCTTCCTGTATTGTGATTATATAATGCACATGAACCGGGTGGCTCATGTATTTCCCGGCTTCATACTGTTTGAAGAAGGAGGAGGGCGCCGCCGATACACGCGGCGGATGCCCGTCCTCCCCTGACTTTCCTGTAACGTGTGAAATTCTTACCGCTTCAGGTTTTCGATCACCGTGGCAACGCCGAGACCGCCGCCGCAGCAGGAACCGAACAGGCCGTACCGTCCACCCCGGCGGATCAGTTCGCGCATGGTGAACATGCCCACCCGGGCGCCCGACGCGCCGTTGGGGTGTCCGAAGGCGATGGCCCCGCCGTTGGGGTTCCACTTGTCCATGTCGACCTTCTCGCCGGTCTGTTTTTCGATTTCGATGATAACGGCCAGGTTCTGAACGGCAAAGGCCTCGTTGCACTCCAGCACGTCCATGTCGGACAGATTGAAGCCGCCACGCTTGAGGGCCTGCGGCATGGCGTAACCGGGAGCGATTCCCATGATCTTGGGATCGACACCGTAATCGGCGCCGCAGATCCATTTCGCCATGGGTTCGTACCCGAGTTCCTTTGCCTTTTCTTTGGTCATCATGAGAACGAAAGCGCTTCCGTCATTCCGTCCCGACGAGTTGCCGGCCGTGACGGTGC
>DSBH01000175.1 GCA_011056825.1 Deltaproteobacteria bacterium
TCATCGCTCAGGGTGATCGTGTCGCCGTCGATAGCGGTAATCAGGTAATAATCGTCGTTGTCGGCGCTGCCGCTGATGCGGATTTTATCGCCCACGGCAAAACCGGCGGCGGACCAGCTCTGGCCGTCATTGCGGATGATTCGGTCCGCGGTGCCTTCATCAAAGAAATCAACCGTAATTGAAGACGAAGATTCGCCCCAATAGGTCACGTCGTCCCGTTCCGCCGAAGACAAGGCCACCCGTTCGTCAGACGTGAGGTGCAGATCGCCGGCGGAGAGGTCGATTACGATGCGTCCTGCCGAGCTCCCCATCCCGCCCGATGAAATCAGGGTCACGTTCGCGCCGATTATGTTGGGGTCTTCAATAGTGGTCTGAGTATCCGTGACTGGCTTGAGCAGTCCCGCACCGATGGCGTACAACAGTTCTTCTTCGGTCCATACCTTGACGCTGTCGCGCAACGTGCTTTCTTCGTCGGGATCAACGACATTCAGCTCATAGACAAATGCCGGATCATATTCTCCGGGGAAGGCAACTCCCTTCTTCGTAAAATAGTCGTCGAATTGGCCGTGAAGGGTGTGGTACTGTTCCGACCGGTTGTTTTCCAGGGTAGTGATGGCCTCGTCTATTTCCGTTTCTGTCTTTCCCAATTCGGCGTAAAATTCCCGATACGCGGCTTCGTCCGCCGCGGACAGGGTCACCCGATGATCCGGATCATAAACGGAAGGATCGGGTTGCGTGTTACGGTATATCCAGTAGGTTCGGTATTCCTGTTGCCTGGTAGCTTGAAACGAAGCGACGATGGTGTTGATCTTGTCCTGTGCCCCGGTGCTGTCCGTGAGCTGCAGATCACTCCACACGCCGTCTTTCAGCTCGTTATACGTTCTCTCGTCGCGTTCCGCGTCCTGGTTCACATCCAGTATGTCGCCATTGTCTACTTTTATATAAATGTCGCTCCCCGACGCGTCGATCTTGTTTAATAACAGGTCGCCCGACAATTCATTCAGGTAGACGTCACTCATGGCGAAGGCCGTTACCGAATCCTTCAGCATGGTCCCTGAATCGAGTAACAGGGGTCGCTCAACGCTGTTGCCGATGCCGCCGTTTTCGGCCGTCAATTCAATTTTTCCGCCCTGGATCAGGCCGCCGTACCAGCCGCCGGCCCCTGTCTGCGCGACATAGATCCCCCCCTGTGTCGTAAGGACAACGGTGCCGCCGGACCCCTTGCTATCGTGGCCGGTTTTCACCTGGTCTACGGACAGATCGCCGATAATTTCGTTTATCCGGATGTCACCCGAGACGGTGACGGCGCTGAGACTCGGCCGGTGTGCCACTTTTTCCCACAGGCCGACATCGGCGTAATTTTCCACCCGCAGATCCCGGTCGGCCGGATCGCCGATATACCGGTAAACCGCGCCCGGCTCGCCACCTCCGGCATAATCGGCCGCCAGTTTCACCCGGTCGCCCGTGGTAAGGGTGGTCTTGCCCTGTTTGCTTTCATCGCCCTCGTAATCATCCGGGTATCCGGTGTACACGGAGGTATACCGGTACACGGGTCCATCGGCGAGGTTCGTGTCGAGCGCCCTGTCCGATCCTATTCCCGACCCTGCTTCAACTTCTATTCGCAGACCGTTTACGAGTCCGCTCTCGCCGGTCTGCTTGATCATTCTGTCTGTCTCGATCCTGGTGGTGCCCGAAGGGTTCAGCACCGGCCCCTGCAGTATCACGTTGCCGATGGAGTCTATCGTTACCGAGCCCTCATCCCGGCCGAGGAATTTTATGTCGAAGGAACGATCGGATTCGATGGTGTGAGTGTAGGCATGTTCCGTTATCTCTTCTTTTTTCCACCAGCTGTGATAGGTCTTTTTCCCGTACCAGGTGCTATCGACCTTTTTCCCGGTCAGTGTCCACTCCGGGTCCATAGAAATAGTCCGCCAGTCATGTTCGTAGGTATAGTCTTCCGTGTTAGAAACATCTTTGTAAAAATAGGGTCCCGTACCGGTGATGGTCGGCTGTCCCAGGGGTTCCGTGACCGCGTATTCCTCGTCACCCGGGTCGGGAGCCATGGCATCGATACCGAGCCAGGAACTTGTCTGTTTATGGAGCGTGTAGAGAGTACCCTGCTGCTGGAGCATGGTCCAGCCGTAGCGCCATCCGTCGTCGGGCTCGTAGGTATCGACAATGTCAGACGCGGGATCAATGGAAAGTTCGTCAACGTTCACCACTGTCCCGTCATCCACGGTCCTGATGACATTGTCAGCCGACATCCGGTACAGGGAAACCTCGTCCCGGGCCTTGTCATTGATCAGGAGGGTGCCGGATCCCCGCTGTGAAGCATCCAGGCGGGTCACCACCAGGTCATAGGGGGTATCGTTGATGATTTCCACATCGGCGTAACCGCCCAGGACGCGGATCTCGCCTGTTCCCGTGTTCATGATGTGACCGGTCAGCTCGATGTGGCCGCCGCTCACGTTCATCTCTTCCACCAGAATCTGTTTCTCCGAGGTATCGAACTTCACGGCGAAATCGCTCGTTTTTGCCGTCTGCAACGTCACGAATCCCTGCTGCGAAGAGTCCAGATTGTCGATTTCGTCTATGGTATCCTGGTCAAGTTCAAGTTTATATGTGTCTTTTCCGCTCTGCATGATACCGTTGATGTTCAGATATTCCGCGTCGATATAAATTTTGTCGCCGTACAGGTTCACCGCGCTCGGTTCAAGGGCGAGGATGTCGTCCACGTGGTCAGGAAACCGCTGCGTAGCACCGATGACGCCGTCGGCGGGCAAAACGCCTCCACTGGTATAGCTGTTCCACAGCGAATAGGCTTCACCGCCCACCGAGTATGAAGAAACGCCCTTGATGTACACCGTGCCGCCCGCGATCACCGTCATGTCCTTGGCCCGGACTGAGGCGTTGAAAATGATGTCGCCGTCACCGGCCGGAAGTGTAATGAAGGTAAGCGATCCACTCAGGTTGTCGACCGCCTCGTCCACGATGATATCAGGCCAGGGA
>DSBH01000202.1 GCA_011056825.1 Deltaproteobacteria bacterium
AGAGACGATTATCAGGGATCTCGGCATCACCGTGCCTGATATTCCCGACAGTGACCTCACGCTGTCGGACTTTCTTGCCCGGAACCGTGAAGCAATAGCACGGTCGCGCGAAGAATCCGCAAAGACGACAGCCGAGTTGCTGGATACAATAGGCGGGCAACTTGAGACAATTGCCCTGTTCAGGGAAATACTGACCGCCGAATTCGGCCGCTACACGGTGTTGCTCCAGGCCGCCGAGGCGCGGTATGTTACTCTCATCGAAGGATGGGCTCCCGAGGTCGACGCGGGGCCGATCGAATCCCGCCTCAAGGAATCAATCGGTGACGTCTTCGTGGAGATGAGCCACCCGATTCCTGTCGACAGGCCGCCCACAAAACTCAGAAACTCGAAGGGAGTACAGCCCTTCGAGGTCATCGTGCGTCTCTTCAGCCTGCCACGATACGGGGACTGGGATCCCACCCCCAGCGTCGCGTATTTTTTCGCTTTTTTCTTCGGATTGATGCTGAACGACCTGGTTTACGCCCTGGGCCTCCTTTTCCTGGCCCGGTTTGTCCTGGACAAGCTGGTGGACGAACCCGATTCGGAAGGCACCAGGCTTTTTCGCAAGGTGCTTTATATCAGCGGCGGTGTCTCGGTGGTTTTCAGCATACTGTCGGGCACCTACCTGGGTGATTTTCCGAGCAAGTTTCTGGGTATGGATCTCACCTCGATGGCATTGCTGAAACCGGTTCAGACCGTTTTGAATGATCCCATTTTATTTATTATGCTGGCGCTGGTCATCGGTATCATACATCTCAACCTGGCACATGTGCTGGCTCTCATCAAGGCTGTGCGGGAACGGGATCGGGGCATTATCGTCAGCAAGATCGGATTGTTCCTGATTCAGCTTTTCGGTATTCCCTATCTCCTGTACGGTATGTTCAATCTTCCTCTGGCGTTTCTCGACGCAGAGGCTTACCGGATGTTTCTTTATATCGTCTATTTCGGCGTGATCCTGCTCATTATCGGTTCCGTGATGACAATGAGAGGACTGGGGTCGTTTTTCTGGATTTTCGACCTGACCGGTATACTGGGCGATATCATGTCGTATTCACGACTTGCCGGCGTGGGGCTGGCCACATTCTACCTGGCGTCTTCTTTCAACCTGCTTTCGGGATGGATCGCCGATATCGCCGGCGCCCTTATTCCCGGCTTCCCGGGTCAAGTGGCCGCCTTTCTCGTCGCGACGATTCTGCTTGTCATGTTTCATCTACTCAACCTGTTGCTCAGCAGCCTCGCGGCATTCATTCATTCGCTGAGGCTGTGTTTCGTGGAGTACCTGCTCAAGTTCTACGAAGGCGGGGGGCGTGACTACGTGCCCTTTCATATGCGGTTTCGCAGGGAGGTCGTGTTAGGCAAATAACCTTTAGAAGAGAGGTGGACAACAATGACGGTGATCGAAGGTTTGGCTATCTTTGGGGGAGCCATGGCGCTTGCGGGCGGTCTGGCAGGTTCGGCAATGGGTATCGGTAACGCGGCCTCTTCCGGAACGGCCACCCTGTCGGAAGATTCCGGCCAGCTGAGAAACGTGATCGTGCTGGCGTCGCTGCCCATGACACAGAGTTTTTACGGGCTTATTGTGCTTATCATAATACTCACCGTGGTAATGCCGAATCTCGCCACCGCGGGCATGGGTGCGGGACTTGCCGTGCTGGGCATCGGCATCATGGGCGGTTTCGCCCAGGTGTTCTCGGCCATTTTTCAGGGTTCCGTCTGTGCCGCGGGTATCGCCCTGTTACCCAAAACGAGAGGGCGGATTCTGACGTTGGCCATGATGTTGGCCGTTTTCGTCGAGCTTATCGGTGTTCTGGGTCTCGTTTTCAGCATTATGGCGCTGAGCCTGCTGGGACTCATGTAACTTCGTACAGGCAAAGGGGATTTTCATGGAAAACAAGGAGATACGCGAAGCTATTCTGAAGAAGGCCCGCGATGAAGCCGCCCGAATTGTCGACGAAGCGAAGGAAAAGGGAGGGACGGTTGTAGCGCAGGCTCAGGAACGGAAAAACCAGCTTCTCGAAGATGAAAAAAACAGGATCATCGCGGAAGCAAAGCGGGAAGCGGCGAAATTACTCGCCCAGTCGACGCTCAAGGAACGTCAGACGATTCTTCGGGCAAAAGACGGGGTCATGCAGGAGATATTGGAGCGAGCACGAAAAGAACTGGAACGGCAGCCAATGGACCGTAACCAGATTGAGCCGTTGCTCAACGAGGCTCTCGAGGCACTGGTCACTGACGGAACGGTTCGACTCTTTGTGGCGCCGAAAGACAGCGAGGCTGTACGTGAGTTCATACAAACGCGTGACGAGCTGAAGGAAAAAATCGTCGAGGTCAAGGAACAGGACATGATGGGGGGAATCATCGCCGAAACGGCCGACGGCATGATCAGCATCGACAACAGTTTTGAAAGGCGGCTTGCCATGCTGATTCCCAAAATATTGCCCGAAATCGGGAAGAAACTGTTCGGGGGCTAGAGACAATTGAAGCTGACCAATACGGCTTATTCCTTTGCCTGTGCTTATCTCAAGGGAGAAGAGGCCCGGTGCCTCACGTCTGAACACGTGGAAGGGCTGAGCCAGCGGGCATCGACGATACGGGACAATCTGGAGATTATCAGGAACACCGATCTGGGTGAATACCTCGCGGATATGTCCATCAACACTATCGGCGAGCTCGACGAACAGCTCTGGGATTATCTTCGCCTCTGCGGTGAGCGCCTGGAAAAATTCAGGCTTCCCCGGGATATGTCGCGGCTGCTTGAGCTGTACCTGAGAAAGTTCGACCTCATGAATGTGAAGATCGCCCTGAGAAAAGTCGTCAGCAAGGAGCAACTCCCCGCCGTACCCATAGGCGCCATTTATGAACTGGGTTATTCCGACGAACTGATGCTGGCGGAGACGATCAGAGACATCACGGAGGTCCTGATCAAGGCGGATCTTATCGACTATGTCGATATTCTCG
>DSBH01000031.1 GCA_011056825.1 Deltaproteobacteria bacterium
GCCCTGGCGGTTGCCTACCATAACCGCGACGCCGAGACGATCAAAGTGCTTGTGAACGCGGTGATGAAAGAGTTCGGCAGAATCGACATCCTGGTCAACAACGCGGCCACTAATCCCGGCATGGGGCTTATGGTCGACATGGATGAAAAGATGTATGACCAGATAATGGTGACCAACCTCAAGGGCTACACCATCCTGAGCATGCTGGTCGGAAAGATCATGCGTGAGCAGAAATCCGGCAATATCCTCAACATCTCCTCGGTGGGGGGAGTGTCGCCCGACATAGGCCTGGGCCTTTACTGCGTCAGCAAAGCCGGCATCGGCATGCTCACCCGCGCCATGGCGAAGGAGCTGGGCGAGTTCGGCATACGGGTCAACGCCATCGCCCCCGGCGTGGTCAAGACAAAATTCAGCCAGGCCCTGTGGAGCAATGAAAGTCTCATGAGTCAGGAGCTGTCCCATACGCCGTTGAGAAGAATCGCCATGCCCGAGGAAATCGGCAGGATCGCCCTGTTCCTTGCTTCGGAAGCTTCGGCATATATGACCGGCCAGATTCTCGTTGTGGACGGCGGCGGTTCGATATAGGATGGGGGAAAACAACGCGCGGGTCGACCGCGCTCATTTTAAAAAATCAGAAGGTGATCAACAATGGCAAAAGAAAACAAATATGATGTTATTATAATCGGTTCCGGCATGGCGGGGCTTGGTTCAGCCGCTCTTCTGGCGAAGGATTTCAACCAGAAGGTGCTGGTTCTCGAGAAGGCCCCGTTTATCGGCGGCCGCCTGGCGTCATTCGTCGGCAGGGGCAACAAGGTTACCATCGACGGGCTCGAGCTGGACGCCAACGGCTTCAGGCGCGCCCTCGGCATGGTGGGCGCATGGGTGCCCAAATGCACGCCTGACCTCAACACCTGTTTCGAAAAGGGCCTGTTCGACGGCACGACGCTGGATACCGGGCACGGCCTGTTCTGGGGAAATAAAGGGAAAATCCGCAACCTCATGGACTACCTTGAGAAGCCCGTCGACATGCCCTGCAACGTCGGCTTCGCTTTCGTCGACTGCAAGAAAGGCAACAAGGCTTATCAGGTCGCCAAGGGCGAGCCCTATGGATGGATGAGCCCGGAAGGTTTCAAGTCGACCATGCGAGCCCTCCGGGACATGGGCACCATGACCTTCCATGACGTGGCCCAGACGGCGCATATGTCTTTCGAAGAGTGGCTGCAGGCGAGAAACGTGTCAAAGGAAGCTTATGACTATATCAAAGTCCTGGCCGCCTCACAGACCGGCCAGGCCGATCTCAGCCTGACCCCGGCGCCGGATGTTCTGGGGCATATGTGCATCGCGGGCGATATTAAAATGAACCTGGTGGAGGGGTCCTGCGCCACCGTCGCCAATCCCGGTACCATCTCTTTCGCCCTTTTAATGGAACAGGTTTTAAAGGAGAAAGGGGGAGAAGTGCGGCGCAACTCCCATGTCGTTGAAGTAATCATCGAGAACAGCGCGGTGAAGGGCGTCACCTATCAGACGGCGGACGGGATGAAGACAGTCTACGCGGACAAAGTGATCTGCAATATTCCCTCCAAGCAGATGCTGAATATAATCCATCCCCGATTCTTCCCCCAGGAACTGGTCGACCGGGTCCAGAAGGAATTCTGGGGCGCCGGCATGATCACCGGCTTCGGCAACATGAAGTCCGATGTCTGGGCGCCCAGGGGCATCGAAGAAAGAAGCTTCATCTATATGCCCGATGTCATCGGCGCGGAGGAGGGATACAGCGGCTGCGTCGACATGGTATTGTGGAACCTGGCCTCCACGGCGGCAGGAAGCAACTCCAATCCCAGCCTGACGAAGGAAACCGGAAGCGCGCCCGAGGGCAAACACGGATGGATATTCTCCACCGCCCTTACCCATGAGGAAATGCGCAATCCTCACAAGGTTTCACGGGTGATGGAATGGAACGAAAACTGGTGGAAGAGGACCTTCGGCGCCGACAAATGGGAATCTGAAATGGATTTTCTACTCTGGATGTGCAGCGACCATGCCTTCGCCTGGATACAGCCGATCGGCTATGACCGCATCGATGTCAAGTCCGAGATGGTCGACGGCCTGTATTTCGCCGGCGACCAGTACGGCGAGCGCCTGTGGGGCTGCGGTGTCGACGCGGCCGCGTTGAGCTCGGCGCTGTGCGTGGACAGCATGATGGGGTCGAACATGGAAGAGAAGGTCTTCAAGCCGTACCATCGCGCCATGCCGGCGAGGGTCAAGAACTGGTAGGCCGCGGACGGAGGGCAACGGACGCGGCGGGTATATTCACGCCGCGCCCGGGACCGCCGGCTTCATGCGCGGCAGTTAATAAAAAATTTAATCGAGGGTATAATCATGGGTTTAATGACGCCGGAAGAATACAAGGCAAGTTTAAATGACGGAAGAATCGTCTATTATAAAGGCAAGAGAATCGAAAATGTCGCCGAGGACCCCGATCTCAAGGCCTGTGTGGAGACCGTGGCCGTGGATTATCACATGGCCGAGGACCCGCAATACAAGGACCTGGCCCTGGTCTATGACGAGGAGCTGGGCGAGAATATCAGCCGTTATTATTATATTCCTAAAAACGGCGAAGATCTTTTGAAGCATCTGGACCTGATTATCAAGGCCACCGAGCTGGGGGACGGGTATATACCCCTCGCGCACGATATCGGCGCCGACGCGATGAACGCCATCGCCATCACCGCCCGCAGCCTGGGCGAGGCCGGCAAGGTTTACCTGGAGCGCATAGAAAACTATCGCAAGTATCTCCAGAAGACCGACAAGTGCGTGGTCGCGGGCGTGACCGACGTGAAGGGTGACCGTCATCTTCGCCCCTCGGACCCGAAGCAGGCGCATCCTGATTTCAACCTGCGCATCGTCGAAAAACGCGATGACGGGATAGTGCTCAGGGGCGCCAAGGTGCACATCACGGGCGCCGCCTATTGCCATGAATTTTTCGC
>DSBH01000023.1 GCA_011056825.1 Deltaproteobacteria bacterium
ACATCGTGGCCGATTATAACAGGCTGAACAGGATCAACCTGCGCCGCACGTGGCGATCGGACGATACACCCTACTCCACCGGCGATATCGTCGTTCCTGCTGAAAACGACGGGCACTACTACGAATGCAAAGCTTCCTGTGACGCGGAACCGCCCGGCGCCGAATGGAATGAAGAGGGGCTGGTGTGGAACGCCGACACTGCTTACGATTCAGACGATGTCGTGATTCCCTATTACAATAACGGTCATTTTTACAGGGCCGACAACGCCGGCACGAGTGGCGCCGATGAACCCGACTGGCCGGTAATTGACGGTTCGGACGTGGACGACAACGGAATCACCTGGACCGAAGCGGGCACCGTTCTTCACAACAGCGAAGGGAGTATCGACAGTCTTCTGAGCGCGGGGGAGCCGCCTTACACGCTGGCGAAAATGGACGAATACGGCGCCGGATTCGAAGTATCGGAACTGAAATTCATTCAATTCGACGACGACGATAACGAGGTGGACGCCGGAACTGATGGAACAAGCTCCGAAAAGAACATCCTCAAGATAACCCTGCGAAGCACCCACACCGGGGAGACGCTGACGCAGCTTTTCACCATCGAGTAAGGAAAACGGATCATGATGATAAAAAAATCAGACACACAGGGATTCACGCTCATAGAAGTCATCGTCACGCTCGCCCTGGTGGGAATAACCGCCGCCCTGGCGGGCGTGTGGATCGTGTCGGTGGCAAGCGGTTATGTCTTTACGAAGATGAACACCGAAACGGCACAGAAGGCGCAGCTTGCGGTGACCCGACTGACCAAGGAATTCAACGCCATCAAATCTCTCGACGCTGCTTCGAATGACAGCACCATTGTTTACACGAGATCGGACGCCGACTCGTCCGAAAAAGAAGTGACCGTCACGTTTAATTCAGGGGACGATGAACTCCTGATCGGCGAACAAGATGCGCAACATATCCTGGCCGACAACCTGGAGTCATTCACGGTAACATACTGTTCAAACCTTGAGTGTGAAACGGGGGTTTCGCCCGTGGCGGCGAAAATTATCGAATTCACGATTACCTTTAAAAGCGCCCCCGAACGGCCTTTTACCAGGCGCGTAACGCCGCGGAACCTGCAATGAAAGAGGATGAATAACATGTCACGAACACCATCTGAAATAACTTCTTCACGCGACTGTCAGACGCGTTTCACGAAGCGGCCGGAAAGGCGCAAACATTTCCGCGACGGCGGGTCGATACTGGTGAGCCTCATCGTAACGATGGTGATCATGGGGGCCCTCGGCGCGGGCATGGCGTACATGACAACCAGCTCAACCTTCCAGGAACTTCGGGCCAACAATCACGTACGGGCATACTATCTCGCGGAATCCGGCGGCCGCTACACCCTGTCCGTCATCAGGAACGCCTACGCAACGGACATCGACACGTTTACAGATTTCGCAAACGCCGCTCCCCACACGTTCTCGCTGGCCGACGGCGGGTCATTTACAATCGCCGACATACAGTCCTCAGGCAACCCGGCGACCGTTACATTCACCTCGACGGGAAACGTCGGCGCCGGCTTTATGACCTCCCGGAGACAGTTGACTTACGCGATAGAACCGGCGAACCAGTCCGAGGGGGATGGCGACAGTGAAGTCGAATATGATTTGGAAGAAATGGCCGACAGTACAGTAACAGGCTCGATGGACTTCGAAACGGTAACGGTTGGCGGCGATGAGGCGCTGGCGGTTGCAAAGGACCAGGGCGGCGGCGGAAAAACTGATGCCGAAGCATACGTTTTCGCACCTGATGTGACCAGCGGTGGTGTAAATCCTTTCTGGAGAAACTGGAACGCCGGCGGTGGTTATTCAAGCTACGACGTACAGGTGAAGGTCGCGACGGGAGACGTCGACAGTGCCGATTTGACTGCGTCCGTTCCCTCATACGCCTGCGGGCCTGTTTTCAGGGGATACGCGGTTACCGGCCAGCAACAGAAGTTCCTGGGAATATCGCTGGTTCGTAACGGAACGCTTGCTCCGCCCGGCCAGACCGCGGACCCGTGGGCAAACAACACCGATTACGAGGAAGGCGACACCGTAGAATCGGACGGCGCAATTTACGAATGTATTCAGGCTCACACCTCGAAAAACCGGACAAAACCCCCCGACGCGGCATACTGGAAAACGATCTCCGCCGCCTATGTTGTCCTCTGGATACGGGGCAGCAACAAGTGGAACGGCGACGGTGAGTGGCTCGCTTACAAAATGGTGGATGACGCATCGGGCGTCGTCGGCGCCGACGGCGAGATGACCGACTGGACGACTCTGGTGGCGCGCGTGGTCGAGGCGGCTTCCATTAAATTAGATACGCTCACCACGACCGTAACAGCGGGAGATACGGTGACGGGTGCCGCGGGAAGTGCCCTGGTTGTGGGCACGATAAATGACAGCGATGGAAATGTCGTCCTGCTTCTGAACAATCTTTCGGACGATTTCGAAGAACCTGTATCGGTTGACGGCAGCGCCACGCTGGACTATCGTGAAAGAGACAACTACATCTGGGCTTTCTATACCGATGAAACAGACCATTCATCGAACGACACGCCCATCGACGATACGCGGCTCGGGCAATCACGTGGAGACATCGCCTGGCCGATAACCGCGATCCAGGACTGGTCGGTGGCGGATGACAGGTTCACCCTTGTTCAATGGGACAATGTCAATAATGATCCGGGCGAGAATGATATTTACATCATGGGAACCGGGAACGAGGCGAACGCTATTATTCGTTTCAGCACGGACTACGCGGACGATTATCCCTCGACCAGGCCGGGCTCCTATAAAACAGGTTCCTATTATGAAACAGGCGCTAATTTTCCCGAGGAAATCGGCGTCGTCGCCCTCGGAGGTGAAGGAGAAATTTTCTTCGATGATTTCGCTGTTCGTATATCGAGCGTCGGGGGGCTCCCCGGCAGCGGCTCCGTCGT
>DSBH01000200.1 GCA_011056825.1 Deltaproteobacteria bacterium
CTGCCTGTAAAAACTCGGTTTCCCCCGGGTTGCATTCCTCGCACATTCTCATGAATTCCTGCATCTTTCCTTCGGCTCCTCTCAATAAGATCGTGTAAAATAATTTGTCTCCACGCTTACATCGACGTGGATATAAGAGCCAGAATTATCACAGGAAATAAATAACGGTCAAATCTTTTATTTACTTTTTACCACCTTTCGACGCTGCGTTTTATTCAGTCGGCATAGTGCTCTATCGTACCCGTCTTTGTACCTTTACGTCACGAGATCACAGAGTATTTTCCGCCCGGAATTCGTTTATTGACTCCCGGCGCGTCACTGTGGTAACGATCTCGCAGACAAAAATCAGGGAAAAGGAAGCGGCGCCATGATTCTGGGAATCGATGTCGGGGGAACGCATACCGATGCCGTGCTCATCGAAGGCCGCGACGTTCTCGAAAAGGTTAAAGTACCGACGAACAGCGAAAACCTGGGCGGCTCACTTCTCGAAGTGGCGGAACAACTTCTCGGAACCGCCGGATCCCGTTACCCGGAACGCGTCGTTTTCAGCACTACAATTTCCACAAACGCCATCGTGCAGGATACCGTCAGCACCGTCGGCATGATACTGGCGAACGGTCCCGGCATTCCGCCGTCATACATCACCACCGATGAAAACGCCCGGTTCGTCTCCGGATATGTCAACCACCGGGGCATTATAGTCGTTCCGGTTGACCGGCGTGAAGTGGAAGTCATCGCCGAGAGCTTTCATAAAAAGGGCATCGCCAACATCGTGGTGGCGGGAAAATTTTCGACCCGGAACCCGCGGCTTGAACTCGATATCGATGATATTGTTGGTTCCCGTTTTGCCCACGTTTCCCTGGGGCACCGGATGTCGGGAAACCTTAATTTTCCGCGCCGCGTCGCCACTACCTATCTCAACGCCGCCGTCTGGGATATCTACCGGAATTTTGTCGAGGTTGTAAACGCCTTTATCAATCGCTTTGGAAAGCGTTTTCCCGTCTATATACTCAAGGCGGACGGCGGAACCCTTGAAATAAACCGTTCCGCCGACTACCCGGCGCAGACCATTCTTTCCGGCCCCGCGGCAAGCGTCATGGGAATTCTCAGCCTCGCCGACTGCGTCGAGGATGCCGTCGCTCTGGATATCGGCGGCACGACGACGGACATCGCGTTATTCGCCGATGGCGTCCCCCTGCTGGAACCACGGGGAATGACCATCGGAAAGTACAAAACACTGATTCGAGGACTCAGGACACAGTCAATCGGAATAGGCGGCGACAGCGCCGTTCGCTTCGAACACGGCGGCTTCGTTATCGGTCCGCACCGGCACGGTCCAGCGGCCGCTTTCGGGGGACCAACGCCGACTCCCACGGACGCCATGATCGTCCTGGGTCTCACCTCCCCTGACGACCGGCGGAAAGCCGAGAAAGCTCTTGAACCCCTCGCCGCTCAGGCAGGCGTATCTCTGGAAAGCTTTGCTCGGAAGATATTCGATGACACCTGTCGGTACATCGCGCGCGCCGTTACCGCCATGATCGAAAGAGTCAACGCTCAACCCGTTTACACGATTCACGAACTCCTGGAAGGCAAGGTGCTCAGGCCAACGGTCCTGCACGTCGTGGGAGGACCGGCGGAACCGATGGCGCCCCGCATCGCTGAATATCTGAACTGTCGGGCCGAGATTCCACAGCACGCGGAAGTTGCCAATGCCGTCGGCGCGGCACTCGCCCGGACAACAACGGAACTGACCGTACTGGCCGACACGGAGGAAAAAACGCTTACCATCGTTGAAGAAGGAATCCGGATTCCCATCTCCTCCGGGTTCAGCCGGGAAGAAGCGGCGGAGATCTGCCTGGATCGTCTGCGGGAACGGGCCCTTGCCATGGGCGCCGGCACGAAAGATCTGGAGCTTGAAATCACCGAAGACCAGAGTTTTAACATGGTCCGCGGTTTTTACACGGCCGGCAGGAACATCCGAATAAAGGCGCAGGTCAAGCCCGGACTTATCGCCGGCGTCGAAAGGGGGGACCCTTCATGCACCCGGTGAAGAGAACAGGTTTAATTTTCTTTCCCGCTTTCGACTGGGCCATATCAACCACGCACCCCGAGCGGGAAGAAAGGCTGCTTTATACCCAGGACCAGGTATTCGAAGAGGGCCTGCTGGATTTTGAAAATATTTCAGAGTACAAGCCCGGACTGGCAGGCACGGAAGACATCAACAGGGTTCACATCTGCGTTCCGGATGCATCGGCAATTTGTACCGAATCCCACCTCATCTCCGCCGGAGGCGCCATAACGGCGGCCGACAAGGTGCTGCGGGGCGACGTGGACAACGCGTTCGCTCTCGTCCGCCCGCCGGGGCACCACGCGATGCGGGTCGTTCACGGGGCCCGGGGATTCTGCAACATCAACATCGAAGCTATCATGATAGAGTACATCCGTCGGCATTACGGTCACCGAAAAATCGCGATCGTGGACACCGACTGCCATCACGGCGACGGGAGCCAGGACATCTTCTGGCACGACCCGGACACTCTCTACATATCGGTCCACCAGGACGGCAGGACACTGTATCCCGGAACAGGATTTCCGAATGAAACGGGAGGACCGAATGCCCTTGGGTACACACTCAATATTCCGCTGCCGCCGGAAACGTCCGAGGAAGGATTCCTCTTCGCCCTGGATAATCTCATCCTGCCCGTGCTGGAAGACTTTAAACCGGACATCATTATAAATTCGGCGGGGCAGGACAACCACTACAGCGACCCCATCACCAACATGAATTTCACCGCGCGGGGATACGCGATTCTCACGGACCGTCTCAAACCCCACATCGCTGTTCTCGAAGGGGGCTACTCGGTGGAAACGGCGCTACCCTATATCAACGTCGGCATTATTCTGGCCATGGCGGGAATCGACTACAGTTTCGTGAAAGAACCTGATTACAACCCCGCCGCCCTGCGGCAGGACCCGGA
>DSBH01000098.1 GCA_011056825.1 Deltaproteobacteria bacterium
GTATCATCCAGCCGTCCTGCGGGCGTTGAAAAAAATCGTGCAGAGCTTTGAACGGCACGGAAAGGAAATTTCTCTCTGCGGGGAACAGGCCCATGACGTGGACTATCTGCCTTTTCTGGCAGGGATCGGCATCCGTACGTTAAGCGTTGATCCACGTTGTATTCCCGCCGTGCAACGAGCCCTCGTCGAGGGTACACTCGAGGAATGGGTGCATCATACCGAATCACTGCTTGCTGAAAAAACAGTGGAGGGCGTTCTGAACCTGGTCCGGGATTACCGACAGTCACATTATTTACCGCTGGATTCACACGGTTCCTGCCAGGTACGGGCCGGCATCCCTGAAGAGCCGGTTTAGGGCGGAGCGTTTTTGTGTCTGAAAAACCACTTGTTGAGCCGGCGGGTTTGATGGTACGAAACTGTTCAAGATACAGTTTTTAACAGCGTCCCTATTCGGTGCCGTTGATTCGAAGAGACATCGCGGAACAGGACAATACGGAGGTCCGTGATGAAATCGTCCAGAGACTCCTTACACTATCAACCATTCAGAAAGCTTGCCGACGCGGGGGTTGAGACGTCTCGTCCTCGCCCGGACGACATTTCCCCGGAACCGCGGGACGAAGGCGAAGGAGTCGAACTGTTCCTGCGTGCCGTGGAAGGCGCGATTCCCATTGACAGGGGGCGGGAATACAGGGGGAAAACCGAATGCTCTTCACGCGACGTTCGCAGGGATGTTTTTTTGCGGGATGACGACGATGAAGTGCTGGCGTCCCTCAGACAGCTTGTGGAAAACGGGACAGGCTTCTCTGTTTCCGACACGCCCGAGTACCTGGAGGGCGTCCTCTATCAGGACTCGAACGATATCGCCGAACGCTTGCACCGCGGCGAGTTTTCTATTCAGGATCATATCGATCTGCATGGCATGAGGCTCGACGAAGCACGCGACGCCTTAAACGATTTCTTCAGGGTTTCGCTCGAAAGAGGTCTCAGGGGTATTCTCATTATCCACGGCCGGGGCAAATCCTCCCCGGTACGACCCGTTTTAAAAACGCTGGTGAAGGAATGGCTGAAGAAGGGTCCTTTCCGTTCACGGGTCATCGCTTTTTCCAGCGCTCGCATGTGTGACGGCGGGGCCGGAGCGACCTATGTATTGTTTCGCTCCAGGCCGCTTACCAAACGGGGGCGAAAGCGAGTGAAAGGAAAGGAAAAACGATGAAAAGCGGCGCCGTGTTCGCGGTACCGCCGGCAGGTTACGCCAATACCTGGCTGGTGGAAGACGAAGGCAATTTCATGGCGGTTGACGTGGGAACGAGTCGCGCCGCGGACAACTTCCATTCTTTCATGAAGCACCACTTGAAGATATCGCCTGAACGGCTTTCACTGATCACGGCGACTCATTTTCACTGCGATCACGTCGGCGGCGTAGAGCGGCTGACCCGTTTATGTCCGGAAGCACAGGTTCGTTTCGCCCGTCTCGTCGAACGATATATTTCCGGCGAGGAAAAGCTGGCCGTGCCTCCACCGGAACGTTGGATGATCGGTCTCACCGCGATAATACTGAGGATGCCCCGTGTCCTGAAAGGAACACTTTACAGTCTGAGGAGTTCTCGGGTAGGTATGCCGGTTCCCCTGTTGCGTGGACTGAACAGGGTTTCGTTCGAAGCACTTTGTGATCTCGATGAAACGACCGTCCTTGAAGGGTTTCCCCACTGGCGCGTCGTTGAAACGCCGGGACACACGCCGGACAGTATCTGTTTGTATAACGAGGCTGAAGGAATTCTGATTTCGGGGGATACCATATTGAACATGCGGGGAAGAGGCGAGTTGAACAGTTTCTGCTGTTCTCCCGATGATATCAGGAGGTCATACGAAAAACTTCTCGGGCTTCGGATTGAATCCGTCTATCCGGGGCACGGCACGCCAATCGAGGGAATGCCGGGCGTACTTCGAAATGTCAGGCGGGACAGGCTGTAGGATCCATGCCTACAATTCATCTTCAGCTCGTTCGGGGAGGATGATACGGCGTTTTTCCGGATCGTCGCGGGGGCGGTATAAAATGGCTACATGACCGGTTGTGCCTGCCACGATACAATCACACCGGTCTTCAATGCGACGCAGCAGGTCTTTTTTCATTTCTCTATCTTCGGCGGCGGCTATTCTGAGCTTGATCAGTTCGTGAACGTCGAGGGTTTCGCTGATCGATTTGATGGTCCCGTCCGAGAGGCTGTTTCGCCCGATGATGACGACCGGTTTAAGCTGGTGTGCAAGTCCGCGGAGATACCGTTTCTGGTACCCTTTCAGTGAGTCATTCATGAGGATGTGTTCCTTTCGGCGTGCCTTCGTCTTTCATAACGGGTCCGGGTGATCCGGAGATCATGCCGCCGTCACTTTTCGGATCGGGGAACAGGGCATCGATGACGGCTACGATCCAGCAGGCGATAATTACAAGAAGGCCGGCTGAAATCAGGGAAGACGACGTGTCGGTGACGGCTCTCGTGGCCTCGAGCGACAGTACCTCCAGGGTGAGCGTATGCTCCTGCAACTGGATCGATTCCAGGACGGCAAGAGCGGCCCTGGTCGCCGAAACGATGACAGTTACGAGGGCCGCGGCGGTGAAAAATATCAACAGGAAACCGCGAAGATACCTTCCGAGGCTGACCTGTCCCGCACCCGGAAACAGCAGTGCCGACAGGAGAACCGCTTTCGTTGTTGCCTTCATGCTCACTTTCCGCCGGATGTGTGTTCCGGAATAACAATTTGAAATAATTTAAAATAGTGATATACAGTCGGCTGTTTGATAATGCAAGCCTCATGATGCCCCCGGCCTTTCTTCTTGCGGCATCCGGCAGTTGCCGATATAGTTGTTCGCAGTTGTTCCCGGTGCTTCATGAGCATGTGATCCCGTTCAACGGAACCTGTGCGGCCTTCCGGCGGCACGGCGCCATTCGGAGTGCATTTCTTATGA
>DSBH01000228.1 GCA_011056825.1 Deltaproteobacteria bacterium
GCGCAGGTGAAGACGACGTCCTGCTGTAACTCGGAAAAAATCCCCCCGATGCCGATCATCACGCAGGGACCGAACTGGGCGTCACGAAGAAAACCGGCGATCAGCTCGTAATCGCCCGCCCGGTAACGCTGAATAAGAAACCGCCCCTTCCCGCCCATCCGTTCCGCGATCGCCGCCAGTGCTTCGTTGAACGCCTCCGTTGAACCGATGTTCAAGTGAACCAGCCCCGACTCCGTCTTGTGAACCATGTCCGGTACCAGGCCTTTGAGCGCCAGGGGATATCCCATGTTTTCGGCCACCGAACTCGCTTCGTCTGCGGTTTCGGCCGTTTTTTCCTCCACTATGGGAATATCGAAGCATGCGAGCAATCTCTTGCTTTCATACTCGTCCCAGACCCCCACTGGGGGGCCGGCTTCCAGAAACCGGGAGGCTTTGTCGACAGCGGCAGCCGGCGCGGCGGGTTCTTGACCGACCGTAACGACGGCTTTCGCTTCTCTTCGGGAAGCCGCAGCGAGACACTCCACAGCCCGGGACAACTCGCTGTGGACGGGGATCCCGTTTTTACGGGCTTCTTCCCTGAATATCCTGGTTCCCTCGCGCCGACCGATGACCCACATGATCAGTATCTTGCCCGCGCGGTCGGCGGCTTCTTTCATTTCTCTCATGCCGTCGAAATTACGATACAATCCCGCGAAATAGTGCATGAAGACAACATCCACGCCGGGATCGGCCAGAACCGCGTCGACGGCCGAACGATAGGCCGCGAGGGGACCACGCAACGCGAAGGCGGGAAAGAGATCGACCGGGTTCGCCGCCGGAAGCCAGTCAGGAAACACCTTCCCCAGGTTCGCTTTCGTTTCCTTTGAGAACTCGGCTACTTTGAGTCCCGCTTCTTCCAGAAGGTCACATGACAGGATGCCCGCGCCGCCGCTGAAGGTCACAATCGCCGTACGGCACTTCGGCGGCGTGTGGGAAATGAGCGACAGGTCCCGCGCCAGTTCCATCATCTGCTGAAAGTCGTGGGCAAGCGTAACTCCGGCCCCCTCAAGCAGGCTGTTCTGCAGCCGGGCGTCACCGGCCAGGCTCGAGGTATGGCTCAGGGCGGCCTTCGCCCCGGCGCCGCTTTTACCTCCCTTGAGCACGACGAGAGGTTTGGTCGACGTCCTGGCCAGCTCAACAAAGCGCCGTCCCCGCGGAATGGATTCCAGGTACATGGCGACGGCGTCGGTCTCGTCGTCGTCGAGCAGGTATTCCAGAACATCGCATTCATCCACATCGCTCTTGTTACCGATGGAACAGGCCTTGCCGACGCCGATGGAACGCTCGCTCATGAGATCGGCCAGGAATCCCGCGGACAACATGCCGCTTTGAACAATGATTGATATACGCCCGGGAATCAACCCGTCCTCGTACACCTTGGGATGCATGAAGGTGAACAGGTGGCCACGCGGAATATCAACAAGTCCCATACAGTTCGGACCCCAGACGCGGATGTCGCCGGCCCGTGCTGTGGAACTGCATTTTTCCTGCAGCTCCGCGCCGGCCTGTCCCACCTCGGCGAAGCCGGCGCTTTGAATCATGACGCGGCGTACGCCCTTGCGGGCACAATCTTCCAGGGCGTCCGGCACCGCGGGAGCGGGAACGATGATTATCGCGAGATCGACTATCCCTGGAATGGCGTCCACCGACGGGAAACAGGGAACCCTCCTGATTTCTTTATAGTTCGGATTTACGGGATAAAGATTCCCCCTGTACCCGTAAAGAAGGTTTGTTATCATCTGCGAACCCAGTGAATTGTCCCGGTCGCTGGCGCCTATGACGGCGATCGAAGAAGGCAGGAAAAAAGATTTCATCGGCATCCTCTCTTGTTGTATGATTACTATTAAGTGAAAATGATCTATAGGGCGCGCCCGGCGGGAGCGCCCTACGTGTGCGAAGCGCGGAGTCACCATAATCTGATCGCCGCCGCCTGTCAACTCTTGAACGGATGCGGTCCGTTGAAGCGGCCTTCCCGATTTAGACTTGACACAACGGTTCGACCTAGCGACAGTAACGCAACCTTCTGTATTTTTCAGCGGGAGTCTCGCAGAAATGATAACGGAAGAAATCGCATCACACGTCTTTCCGGACAATCCTACACCCTTTGCGCCCGCTCCCTGGGCCCGCAGCCCTCATCTTCAAAGCATATTCGCGAGTCTTCGGCTCAGGGCGCTGGGGAAAAACGAAATGGTGGACAACGCCCGGAAAATCATCCTCGACGGCGGCGGCGGAGTCCGCCTTCTGGCCTTTCATTCCGCCCAGCGTCGAAAAAAGCCGAAGGCGTTTGTGCTGCTCATTCACGGATGGGAAGGCAGTTCCGACTCCACCTACATGCTTCATACGGGCCGCTATCTCTACCGGCTGGGATGCGATATCGCGCGCCTGAATCTTCGCGATCACGGCGACAGTCATCACCTCAACGAAGGAATGTTCAACGGGACACTCATCGCTGAAACGGCGACGGCGGTCGGCAATGCGGCTGGCCTCGCCCCGGATTTGCCGTTTTTCATCGTGGGATTTTCCCTGGGAGGAAATTTCGCGCTTCGCCTGGCGCTTTCACGAAACGGCTCACCGATCGGCCGGCTCTGCCACGTTGTGTGCGTGTCGCCTCTTATCAATCCTTACCGTTCGACAGTTCTCATCGACAAACTGCCCCTCTATCGGCACCATTTTCTGCACAAGTGGAAACGGTCGCTGCGGCGGAAACAGAAGCTTTTCCCGCAACTCTACCAATTCGACGACCTGCTTCATCTCAACAACACCATGGCGCTGACCGAGCGCCTGATCAATCGCTATACCGAATTCGACGGCTGTCGGGACTATTTCAACCATTATACCCTCGAAACAAAGACCTTCCATGACCTCGCGGTTCCCGTCACGGTAGTCGCGGCCGAAGACGACCCGGTCATTCCCGCCGGGGA
>DSBH01000223.1 GCA_011056825.1 Deltaproteobacteria bacterium
ATACTCGTGCCATGGTCATGATAAAACCTCACATTGAAGTCGCGCCGGCCTCACCGCCGGCATCGCTGTAATGAATTACCAGCAGCCGTCCCGACCGGACCTGAATGCGGCCTTCCGTTCCGGCGAGACGATTACTGATTCCATAGGGACGGCCTGGTTCCATGGTCGCCTCACAGAGGGGATATTCGAACCCTTCGAGGGTTATGCCCGAAACTTCCGTCGTAAGCGGAAGCAGCGATACGGTCTGTCCCGTCGAACCCCGAACGACGGCCCGGTCATCAACGGCGAACAGCTCTCCCCGATCGTCGATTATACGCGTGTCGACACAACGCAACATGCTGGACGAAAGCAGGGAAATGTTGGCCAGCGTGTGATCGATCCGTCCCCCCAGGGCCGCGTACAAACGGATTTCTTTGGGTTCCAGCGAAAGCGCGTACCGGAGGGCAAGCTCGGTGTCCGTTTCGTTTTTCGACACGGGATACCTGATGACAACACTCCCCCGGGATTCATAATAAGACAGGAGTTCCGCGTCGACAGAATCCATGTCGCCGATGACGGCCGCGGGAACGACACCCGCCGCGGCGGCATATCTCGCCCCGCCGTCAGCGCAGACGAGTACCGGAGACGAGTATTCGCGCATATCCCGGCCTATCCGATCGGGATCAGCCATGTCTCCTCCCGAAATGACAAGAACGCTGACTGACATCATATCGCTCCTTCAGAGGAATACCCGTCGTACCACAAATAATAAAAGGCGCATCCACCGTGTCGGATACGCCCTTAAAAAAGATATCGATCTTTATCTCCCTACGCTGGCATTACCCAGATCAGGTTCAAAGGGTATCTTCTCAGCCGCCCCGGCACCCCTGAGTTGCTCATATAATCTTTAATTTATACCACCAGAGCACTTAAAACGCAATGATTCTCTTTTTTCGATCGTTGTACCTTTTTCTTTTTTCACGACACGCGCACTGTCTCTATCCTTTTTCTTTTCTCTTTTTCAGCTCGAGTGCCGTTTTGATACCCTTTTGACGAATAACCTTCAGTTTCATGCGGGTTTCTGTAAGCTTGAAGAATCGTTTCCCGTAACGACGCAGAAGCGACGGGTTGATCTCGAAGCCCAGGCCCGGCCCGGTCGGCGGAGAAAGCTTCGCTTCACTGTCGGGCAGAATCGGATCGATAATGCCTTCCCGATATTTCGGTATCCACGACGGTTCTTCGAGTGGATATTCCAGGGGCAGTGTAAACGAGTCGTCAACGAGACTCAGTTGCCAGTTGATATAAAACCCTATGCCGTTTGTCCAGGTGTGGGGAGAATATTCCAGCCCCCTGAAACGGCAGGCGTCGATCACCTGCTTCACCTGGCTGATACCGCCCGCAAAGGTCGCGTCTGGCTGATAGATATGGAAACAATCCTTCTCAAGCATGATCTTGATTTCATCCCACCCGTAATTCAATTCGGCGCCCGCGATTTTGACGGGGGACATCGCCTTGAGAGCCGCGTTCCCATCGTAGTCTCTTGAATCAAGAGGCTCCTCGAGCCAGAGTATGTCGTTATCCCGGCAGGCAGCTGCGAACTCCCCGGCCCGTTTCAGATCCCAGGCGGGGATCTTGTCGACTATCGTGACGAGCCATCCCTGGTTGGCGTCGACGCCGAGAGCCATGCGGTCTCCGACGCCCTTGCGGATCACTTCGATATAACGAATATCGTCCTTCAATTCGCGGTTCTTGACGCGGAGCTTGGCTATCTTGAATCCCCGCTCCCGCATGGCGAGCAACTCGTCGACTCTTTTTTCGGGATCATGCATTTCGCCGGTGGAACAGTACACCGTGATATCCCGCGCCTTACCGCCGAGAAGCTCGTAAACCGGCTTGTTTTCTTTCTTGCCGATGATGTCCCAGCAGGCCGGTTCGATCCAGAAATTCCGCCATCCCAGGAACCCCGCCTGTTTCAGCAGGCCCTGAACGGCGCCTATGTCCGTCGGATCCGCGCCCATCAGGTACCCGCCGATTAGATCACCCAGACCCTCCCGCTCGGTGCCCATTGCCGTCCCGGCCGAATAGCCCTCGATTCCCTCGTCGGTCCCCAGCCGTATGAGCGTGAAACTGTTGTGGGTTTGGGGGTACCCGGGAATCCAGGTGGGCCAGAAGGTATGGTCCAGGGGGACGGACACATGATACAGCTCGATTCTGTCGATCTTCATGCAAGTCCCTCCTTTTCACATGATGGTTGTAATGTCTGATTGTGAAGGTCGAACCGGCCCGGGGCCCGCCCCGCGGCGCCGATTGAAATTACTTTGAAATACCCCGGCGCAATAGTCAACGACAAAAGATGACGCCTCATGATACTACCGGACCGGCGGCTCAACGTAAAACGGCCCCCCGGACCACGCCGGGAGGCCGTTTCAATGAATCTGTAACTGATGCTATTTGACTTTTTCCTGAAGCTGCTTTCCCGGTTTGAACTTCACAACTTTCTTGGCTTTGATCTTGATTTCTTTGCCCGTCTGGCGATTCCTTCCCGTTCTGGCTTTTCTCTTTACCACCGAGAAGGTGCCGAATCCGACCAATCCGATTTTCCCGTTTTTCTTGAGTTCGGTCTGTACATTCTTGACGTACGAGTCCAGAACCCTGCCGGCGACGGCCTTGGTTACATCCGCGTCCTTCGCCATAGCTGCGATCAGCTCAGCCTTCGTCATACCTGTTTCCCCCTTTCCTTCGTTGCTGTTTGTTCTTGACACCTGACTGCCACCCCCACCTCGTGCGTTCGCCTGGAGTGTGCGCCGGCGTCGCGTCCAAACCATCGGGCATATCCGGGTTCTCCGACGCCCGCCTTCGGAAAAGCAGTCATACATCAGTTTTGCTGTACGTAACATAAAGAAAATCTACATTCAACAAAAAAGTAGCGCCAATGTTATGTAAATCATC
>DSBH01000229.1 GCA_011056825.1 Deltaproteobacteria bacterium
AACCCGTCGCTGCGCGCCTGTTCGATGGTGGCATCGACGTAGCGGGCCACACCGGCGAAACGCTTGAAGTACTCGTCGATATAGATCTTTGCCATCTTCTGGTTGATGCCCAGCTCCCGCGAAAGGCCGAAGGGGCTCATGCCGTAAATAACTCCGAAATTGATAACCTTCGCCTGGCGACGCATCTCGTCGTTCACCATCTCGGGAAAAACGCCGAACACGTTCGACGCCGTCATCCTGTGAATATCTTCGCCCGCCTCGAAAGCCGTCGTCAACTCGGGATCTTCCGACAAGTGCGCCAGGATACGGAGCTCGATCTGCGAGTAGTCCCCTGAAAGAATCTCCCACCCTTCGGGAGCGATGAAGGCCTGGCGGATGCGTTTCCCCTCGGTGGTCCTGATGGGAATGTTCTGCAGATTCGGATCGCTGCTCGAGAGTCTCCCCGTCGCGGTTACGGTCTGGTTGTAGGACGTGTGGATTCTTCCCGTCTCTGGATTGATGAGCTCCGGCAACGCGTCCACATAGGTTGACCTGAGCTTCGCCAGGCTGCGATAGGCAAGTATTTCTCCGGGCAGCTCGTAGGATTTTGCCAGATGGGCGAGAACCTCCATGTCTGTCGAGTAACCGTCTTTCGTTTTCCGTCCCTTCGGCAGCCCCAGCTTGTCAAAGAGAATCACCTGGAGTTGTTTCGGGGAATTAATATTGAATTCCTCGCCCGCCAGCGAATAAATTTTTTCTTCAGAAAGTCTCATCAGCTCGCCCAGCTCATTGGACATGTCGGCAAGAAGCGACCTGTCCACGAGCACGCCGTGATATTCCATCGCGGCGAGCACTTCCACCAGTGGCATCTCTATGTCTCTGAAAAGCTTTTCGAAGCCTTCTTCGGTGATCAGGTCGCCCAGGACGGGCCGGAGGCGGCCGATGGCGTCGGCAATGCCGCAAAGGCACGCGGCAAGCTTTTCGACGGGCACCTCGCTCGGCGCGACCGCCCTGGCGCCACTTCCGGTCAATTCTTCCAGCGATACAACGCGCCTGCTGAGATACCGCTCCGCGATAGACGGCACGCTGAAATCGCGTTTCGCCGGGTCCAGTATATAGGCGGCTACCATGGTGTCGAAATCAAGCCCCCGGGGATATATTTTCTTCCGCGCCAGTACGATGAAGGCCCTCTTCAGGTCATGGCCGGTCTTCGAAACTCCGGCGTCCGAAAAGAGCTCCTCCAGCGCCTTCCATGCTGCCTCATGATCGGGGCCTCCTCCTCCGTCCGACAAGGGCACGTACCAGGCCTCGCCGGAACCGGCGGCAAGAGCTATTCCCAGTGGATCTCCGTCCATGGGACGCCTCCCTCCCGGAAGAAGAAAATCAAATCCGCACCGGCCTTCATTCTTTATTTTTTTTATTATTTTTCCCAGGTTATCCTCGTCGGCCACCGTCTCATAGTGACCGTCGTCCGGCGGGTTCCCGCCGCTTCGCAGTTGCTGAAGAAGCGACGAAAATTCGAATTCGGCAAAAAGCTTCGTGAGGGCTTCCACATCAGGCTCGCGGATTCCCAGGCTTTCCGGAGTAATGTCGAGATCCAGATCGGTTCTGATCGTGGCGAGGTCCCGGCTCATGCGGGCCTGTTCGGCGTATTCCTCGAGGTTGTTTCTCAGCCGCGCGCCCTTTACGCTGTCCAGGTTATTCAGAATGCCTTCCAGCGAACCATACTGCTCCACCAGTTTTCGGGCGGTTTTTTCGCCGATTCCCGGAACGCCCGGAATGTTGTCGGACGTGTCGCCGGCCAGGCCGAGTATTTCCGTGACCTTGTCCGGAGATACACCGAACCGCTCCTTCACGGCGTCCACATCATAGGATTTGTCCTTCATGGTATCGACCATGCTGACCCGGTCCGACACCAGCTGCAGGAGGTCTTTGTCGCCCGAAACAATGAGGACATCATCCCCCGACGCGGTGGCTTTCAGTGCGAGGGTCCCGATGATATCGTCCGCTTCGACGCCCCCCTTTTCAATAACCGGCACTGAAAATGCTTCGACGACTTCCTTGACTCTTGGTATCTGCAGGCCCAGGTTGTCCGGCATGGCGGCACGCGTCGCCTTGTAATCTTCATAAGCCTCGTGACGAAAGGTCGGTCCTTTTGAATCGAAAACGACGGCTATGCCCTCGGGATTATAATCCCGCAGGAGCTTCAACAGCATGGTGGTGAACCCGTAGACGGCGTTCGTGGGAAATCCCCTGGAGTTGCTGAGCTCACGAATGGCAAAAAACGCCCGGTACACCAGGTTGCTGCCATCAACGAGTACAAGTGTTTTGCGACCGCTTTTCCCGTTTTTCACGATTGTCACGTTTTCTTCGGTGGGGCGGCTATTTAAAAATACCGCAACAGTTTATATTCGCCGTGTATCGCAACAGAACTGCAGATATTAGCGATTATCACGGAGTACCTCTTCGAAGCAATAAATTTTAAGGGCATTCCCCTTTGCGAAGAAACACAACCCTTCTTAACCATTCACTGATTTTCATTTTCCGTGGATTATTTCACGTTTAATTATGGTATAAGGAGTCTTCTATATACCGCGCAGGAATTGTTGACAGGTACCTCGCCTGAACCCGTGAAAACGGAGAACGGACACGTTACTGAAGGAAAGCGGAAATGCCCGAAGAAAAGATTTCACTGCTGCGAGAACGGGTAGCCGAACTGGAAGCTCTCGAAAGAAAACACCATGCCGAGCTGACCCGGCTCACGGAAGAACTCGATAAAATACACAACGACCGGGTATTCAGTGAAGCGATTATTCGATCTTCACCGGTTTTCATCGTCGCCATCGGTGCCGAAGGCGATACGATCATGATGAACGACGCTCTTCTCGCCAACCTGGGCTACAACGCTGAAGAGGTCGACGCGTTTCTGGGACAATGTTCCAAGTC
>DSBH01000221.1 GCA_011056825.1 Deltaproteobacteria bacterium
AATAAAAAGGGAGGAACCACCTGGATCGAATGCAACGCCATATTAACCCGTGATAAAGAAGGAAGCCCCACCGGGATCCTCTTCAGCGGAAGGGATGTGACGGGTCAGAAACTGGCCGAGGCGGAAAAGAAGAAACTCGAAAGCCATCTGGTTCAGGCGCAGAAAATGGAAACAGTCGGCCGACTGGCGGGAGGCGTGGCGCACGATTTCAACAACATGCTCGGCGTTATCCTGGGATACGTGGACCTGGCCAAAATGCGCCTGGTCAAGGAGCACCCCGTCCTGAGAGACATCCTCGAGATTGAAAGGGCCGCGCTCCGTTCCAGGGACATCACCGCGCAACTGCTGGCCTTTTCCCGTAAGCAGATTATCACTCCCGCGGTGGTTAATCTCAATGACCTGGTCGTTAATACGAAGAAGGCGCTTGTCCGTCTTATCGGTGAGAACGTTGAGCTCCAGGTGCATCTGGAAGAAAATCCATGGAATATAAAGTTCGATCCCTCCCAGATCGAACAGATACTGATCAACCTGGCGGTGAACGCCCGGGACGCGATGCCATCCGGAGGAAAACTGACGCTTGAAACGAAAAATATCACCGTCGATGAATTATATTGTCGGAACCGTGCGGGTCTGTCTCCCGGTGATTACATGCGGTTGTCGGTCAGTGACAATGGGACGGGAATGGACCGGGGAGTGCAGGAACATATCTTTGAACCCTTTTTCACGACGAAGGAGGTAGGAGAGGGAACCGGTCTGGGGCTGGCCACTGTTTACGGCATTGTCAAACAAAATAAAGGTTTTATCAACGTTTACAGCGAACCCGGGTACGGAACGACGTTCACCGTTTACCTGCCGCGCACAACGGACGAAGAAACAGTCCCGAAAGAGGATGAAAGGCGCGACGCACCGAGTGGCGGCGGTACCATTCTCCTGGTGGAGGATGACCCCATGGTGCTGGAGGTGGCCCAGGGGATGCTGGAATCCGTCGGATATCGGGTTGTCATTGCGAAATCACCGCGCGAAGCTCTACCGATTTACGAAAAAATCAGCGGGACCGTTGATCTGGTTCTCACCGATGTGGTGATGCCGTCCATGAGCGGCGCCGAGCTTGTCACAAGGCTCAACGAAATAAGCCCCGGCGTCAAAGTGCTCTACATGTCGGGATATACCGAAGACGCCATCGCGCGACACGGTGTACTGGAAAAAGGTGTACATTTTCTGCAGAAGCCCTTCCGGATGGGGGATCTTGCCCGCAAGGTGAGAGAAGCCATGAAGGGCGAGTGAAGCGACCCGAATGTGACTGCCGGCCTTTTTCTTCCGTACCATGGCGCCCTGTCTTTACCCGTCCGCCGTCACCCAGAGAAACGTTTCTCCGCCGATGTCGCGGTAATCGGAAGAACTGATCGTGAACCCTGCGTTCCTCACATCTTCGTACAGGGCTTCGGGGGTTGTGTGACTGTAGTAGAGCTGTTCGCCCATAAATTCTTTATATCCGTCGAACTCGTCGCTCCCGGTGTATTCTTTTGTCGCGTAGGTGAAGAGCACTTTCCCCGTCGGATTGAGCCAGCGGCGCATTTTCTCAAATAGAGCAGGATGGTCCGCTTTCGGCACATGAAATAAGCTGTAGATCGCGGTTATCGCGTCGAAGCTTCCGGGAGCGAAATCTACGTCGCGCATATCCGCGCAGACTGTTTTCATTTCAGGAACATAGCGGGCCGCCATTTCGAGCATCCTGTCGGAAAAATCAACGCCGGTCACGCGCCAGTTCCTGTCCACAAAAAAGCGACCGAAAGGTTCCCCTGCCCCGCAGCCCAAGTCAAGCAGAATGCCCTTTTCTACTTCCAGGTCATCGTAAAACCGTTCCAGCAGGTCCTTCATGTCGAAAAGTCCTCTATTTTGTTCGTAGGTCTGAGCAAAGCCGTTGTAGATTTCCGCGAGTGGTTTACGCATGAATAATTTACTTCCCGGTACCAGTGTTTTTGCCGCATAGCGTCATGCGAAAATTTTATAGTATATGGCTGGTGTATCATCAAGCATTATCGGAGAGGACGCCTTAAAGCCGGCGTCTGCTCGATTTGCGTGTCGCGACCGAGGCCGGCTTTTTCGAATGGGTGCTTTTAAAAGCGTCGCCGAACTGCTACCATCACGGGCGGCGGGGACCGGCAGAATTCCACGATCCGGGGAAAGTAAATGCTGCGGAACATTCCGGCGCGGCTCGACGCTTTCGATCAGCCGGATCGTACGCATCGAGGAGAAGACAACCATGAATGCGGACAATATTTTTGACGACTCACAGCCGCCCCGGTCGGGGGAATGCTTCCGGGAGATACTTCATCACAGGAATTGTGTCATTGAACGTATTGTGAGTTCGAGCGACCTCGTACCTGAAGAGTGCGTGCAGCGACAGGACGAATGGGTCCTGCTCGTTCGGGGATCGGCCGAGCTTCGCGTAAGAGACGAACGTGTTTCGCTGCACGCCGGGGATTACCTGTTTCTTCCCGCTGAAACGCCGCACAGCGTCATGAGCGCGTCGGAAGGCGCGATGTGGCTGGCTGTTCACCTGTATCCCGAGAAAGAAGATTGAAAAGACGGTCAGAGAGTGGGCGTACGTTTCGGAAGACTTTTCACGTGCCTTACGGTCAAAGCTGAAACATGGTAACAGGGGCTCCCGACCCGCAACAAACGATAGGGCCATCGAAAGGGAGGCGGTTTATGGAAAAGGACATAATAAGGACAAACATACTTCTCACGGGCGCGCCGGGAGTGGGGAAAACAACCGTGATCGGGCGGATTCTTGAAGCGGTGGAGAGTCTTCATCCCTTGGGTTTTTACACCGAAGAGATCCGGGAGGGGGGAGCGAGAACGGGATTTTCTCTGGTAAGTAC
>DSBH01000263.1 GCA_011056825.1 Deltaproteobacteria bacterium
ATCTGGTAGGATTTCCGGTCGCCGAAACTCGGAGCGCTTTCCGCGGCCTCCCGGAAAGGGCCGTAAAAAGCGGACGCGTACTTCGCTGAGTACGCCATGACGGGAACAGATTCATATCCGGCCTCGTCGAGTGTTTCACGGATGGCGAGCACCTGGCCGTCCATCATCGCCGACGGCGCAACCATGTCGGCGCCGGCCTTCGCGTGTGACAGCGCGATTTCCCCCAGGACCTGGATGGTGGAGTCGTTGTCCACGATGTTGCCGTCCAGCATGCCGCAATGCCCGTGGCTGGTATATTCGCAAAGACACACGTCGGTGATGACCATAATATCGGGAACCTCTTTTTTTATCGCCGCCACTGTCCGCTGTATGATTCCGTCGGCCGCGAATGCCCCGCTTCCCAACGCATCCTTCTTGTCGGGAACGCCGAAAAGCAGCACCGCGGGAATTCCCTGGTCGCGGATCGCCCGGACGTCCTTCACGGCATAATCGATAGATAACTGGAACCACCCTTCCATCGAGGAGACAGGTTTTTTCACCTTTTCTCCGTCCACGACGAAAAGCGGGCATACAAGGGAATCAACGGATAACTTTGTCTCCGCCGTCAACCGTCGCATTGTTTCGCTCGATCTCAGCCGCCGGGGCCGGTATTCGGGATATTGCATGGTCATTCCTCCTTGGCGATTTCTTCATCCGTCAGGTAACAGGCGGGATCCGGTTCCCAGATGTCGCCCGTCACCGCCTCGGCCCGCGCCCTGAAATTGCCTCCGCAGACATCGAGCCATCGGCAGGTCGCGCAACGACCCTTCAGATACGACTTCTTGTCCTTCAGTTTCATCAGCAGATCGTTTGAGGCGTCTTCCCAGATTTCACTGAAAGGCCTGTCTTTCACGTTTCCGAAAACGATATCACGCCAGAACTGGTCCGGGTGGACAGCGCCGTCCCAGCTGACGCAGCCGATTCCGCGCCCCGAGCTGTTTCCCTCGTTCATGCGGAGAAGTTCCATGACTTCCGCCGCCCGTTTCGGATCTTCACGCAGCAACCGCAGGTATACGTAGGGTCCGTCGGCATGGTTGTCCACGGTAAGTACCTCGGTCGGCTTGCCGCGGTCAAACAGCAACCGCGTCCTGTCTATGATAAGATCGACCGTGCGCCGTGTTTCTTCATGCGTCAGATCTTCTTTCACGAGGTCCGAGCCGCGTCCCGAATATACCAGGTGGTAAAAACAGATGCGGGGAATATTTTCCCGATCCACCAGGTCGAAAATGGCCGGCACTTCCGACACGTTCGACCGCGTCAGGGTGAACCTGACACCCACCTTGATTCCCGCTTCCCGGCAGTTCCTGATTCCTCGCATGGACGCGTCAAAAGCACCCTTGACGCCCCTGAAACGGTCGTGCACGTCCCCGATGCCGTCAAGGCTGACGCCGACGTAGGACAACCCGGCTCCCGCATACGTCCGGGCTCGTTCGGGAGTTATAAGTGTACCGTTGGTTGATATAACGGCACGCATGCCCCGAGCGGCCGCGTGATTGATAAGCTCGGGCAGGTCATCCCGCATGAAGGGCTCGCCGCCGGAAAAGAGCACCACGGGCGAACCGTAATCCGCCAGGTCGTCAAGCAGCGCGATGCCCTGCTCGGTGCTCAATTCATTGTCGTAATGAATGTTCTGCGAGTTCGAGTAGCAGTGAATGCATTTCAGGTTGCACCGGCGTGTCACGTTCCAGACGACGACGGGCCGCTTGTCGCGTGAAAACTGAAGCAGGTGCGACGGGAGACGCTTCGAATCGCCGCCGTAACGCAGCACGTCCGACGGTTCCACTCCTCCGCAGTAGAGTTTCGATATTCCGATCATTTATGTCATTCCTTTCACTATCGCCGATACAAATCCCTGCATATCATACGGACCCTGCATAATGTCAACGCGAAGGCCGGCTTCTTCGGCGGCCTCCGCCGTCACCGGGCCGATACAGGCAATTTTAACCGCATCGGGAATCGACTCGACGCCCCCGATCATTTCCAGGCAGTGTTTCACCGTCGAGGGGCTTGTAAAGGTAAGCACGTCCACGCGGCCTTTTTTCATCATCGCAACAAGCTCTGGTCCGTTTCGGCCCGAACCGGCCGTCCGGTACAGGGGAATTACGTCCACCGACGCGCCTCGTTCGGCAAGACCCTCGGGAATCACGTCGCGAGCCTTTTCGGCCCTCGGCAGGAGCACCTTCGCTCCTTCTAGGTCGATTCCATCAAACGCGTTCACCACGCCCTCGGAAATATAATCGTCGGGCACGATATCCACGTTCAGCCCTTTTTTTCTCACGGCTTTCGCCGTCGCCGGACCGATGCAGGCGATTCGCGGTCCCTTCAGGTCCCTGATGTCCATCGACCGGTCCCGCAGTCGCTGAAAAAAGAACCTGACACTGTTGGCGCTGGTGAAAACAAGCCATTGATACTCGCCGATTCTGTCCTGTGCCTCGTCCAGGGAAACGGTGTTCTCCAGCGGTTCAACGGTTATGACGGGGAAAAGAATAACCCGGGCCCCTTCCGCGCGGAGCAGTTCGGCGAATTCTTCCGTCTGTTCACGGGGCCGGGTAACGACGACACCCGTGCCAAACAGGGGCTTGTTCTCGTACCAGGAAAGCTCTTCCCGCAGGGCGGCGACCTCTCCGACCACGAAGATCGCCGGGGGCGTCATGCCCCGCGCCTCTGCCGACTCGGCGATAGAACCCAGGGTATCCACCAGCGTCTCCTGGTCCGGGGTCGTTCCCCTGCGTATCAGTGCCGCCGGTGTTTCAGGATCTTTTCCGTTTAGAATCAACTGTTCTGTTATGAGTCGAAGATTTTTCACCCCCATGAGAAAGACCAG
>DSBH01000036.1 GCA_011056825.1 Deltaproteobacteria bacterium
GTACCAAGTTCGTCAACATCATCCAGGTAAAAAAGGTTGAAGAACAAGACTGGAATACCCTCACCGCGGCGCCGGGGCCGTACTATACCGACAAGGACCATGACCGCTACGTATGGGCAGGTCAGTACCGGGAGAAAAACTGGCAGGCGGCTTTTCTTGTTCAGTTTTTCCGGGACGCACGGGCGAAAACCCCGACCGGCGGGTTCAAAAACGAAATGTGGCTTCTGTCGCCCTACTTAAAGGGTTCCTTCGGAGATCTCTACCTTGAATCACAGATCTACTGGATTGCAGAAGGCAAGAGGAATTTCGACAATCCGACAGTCTCCGATCTCGACATGGAAGGCCTGGCCGCGTACATCATGACGAAATACAACCTGGGCCCGGCTTATGTTGGTGGACTGTATGCCTATGCGGAGGGTAATGATCCGAACGACACTACTACCATAGGCGGCCTTCGACGCGGCGGGGCGGACTGGAATCCCATGTTGATCCTCTGGAACAAGGACATGGTCAAGTGGAACGGCCCCATGGGTCCCGCTGGAACCACGACGGGAAATGCCATGACGAACGCGTCGCTGTTCCAGGTCTTCGTCGGCTACCAGGCGAACAAGGATCTGGAGATCTTCGCCTCCTACGCCTTTTCCAAGGCGGACGAAGTCGCCATCGTTGGTCAGGATGATGACATCGGCAGCGAGTTCGATATCAAGGCGACCTACAAGATGTTCGAGAACCTGGAATACGAAGTGGCCTTCGGGTACTTCTGGTCAGACGACTGGTACAAGGCCGGCGTCCCCGCGACCACGGTCGACGACAACTACCTGCTCTTCCACAAGCTGACCTTGAGCTTCTAAAAAGGATCGGCATCGCCGTCGCGTGACGGCAGAGCACAACGCAACACCAGCCCCCGGGGTTCTCGCCCCGGGGGTTTTGAATAACATACCCGGCACGGCATGACGGATGTAACATAAAACGCACCATCGAAGAGCGCCGCATCCTGAGTTCGAAAACTTGACAACGATGGCATGTTTCATTATGACCCAACTAATGACAAATGATTATCACCTCGGCTCAAACCCGACGATTTGTCAGCGATTTACCGGTTTCATGCAACGGTCGGGAACGGGATATCACTCCACGCATGGTATATTCCGAAAGGGATAATGTATGAAAGTCAGGGAACCCTTTTTCTGGGTCACCATTTCCTGCGGCGCCGTCATCATGGTGTTTATTCTGCTCCCGATCGTGGAAATGTTGACGGCTCCCTCCCTTTCCATGATCATGGAGGCGATAAAAGACAAGAACGTGGTGTCATCGATACGGCTCAGCATCGTCACCGCCGCGTCGGCCGCCCTCATCGCCTTCGTTTTCGGCACGCCGCTCGCCTACGTCCTCGCCCGCACGGCATTCCGAGGGAAACGCCTGGTCGAAAGTGTCGTGGATCTGCCGATCGTTATTCCCCATCCGGTTATCGGTATCGCGATCCTCAGCGTGGCCGGCAGGGATCACTGGCTGGGCATGTTGCTCGCAGACATAGGCGTCCGCGTCATGGGGAGCGTGACGGGAATCATCGCCGTTTTGACATTCGTGGGACTTCCCTTTTACGTCAACGCCGTCAAAAACGGTTTTGAAAATATTCCTGTCCGCCTGGAGCACGTATCGAGAAGTCTGGGCGCTTCAATGACCTCCACTTTTTTCCGCGTCACCTTTCCCCTGGCACGGCGCAGCGTGCTCATCGGCCTTCTCATGTGTACCGCCCGGGCGATCAGCGAGTTCGGGGCTGTCGTTGTCGTGGCCTACCATCCCATGATAGCCCCGGTGTTGATCTACGAACGCTTCGAAGCCTATGGTCTCAAATACTCCCAGCCAGTCGCCGTGTGGCTGGTGTCCATTTGCCTCATACTCTTTCTCGCGCTTCGCATACTGATATTGAGAACGGAAAAACAGGAATGATCAGAACGGATAACATCCACGTCGATTTGGGAATGTTTCACCTGGTTGATGTTTCAATCGATGTCGCAGAAAACGAGTTTTTCGCGCTCATGGGGCCGACCGGCGCCGGGAAAACCGTCCTGCTTGAAGCAATCGCCGGGCTGATCGATATTCATCGCGGCTACGTATGGATAGGCGGGCGGGACGTGACGCGGCTTCCCCCGGAAAAGCGGGGAGTGGGCATCGTGTACCAGGACTTCTCGCTGTTCCCCCACATGACGGTGCTGGAAAACATCGTCTACGGACTGCGCTTCCACCACGTCCCGAAGCCGGTTGCCGCAGAGCGGCTGGAACGCCTGGCGGCGGACCTGAATCTCGGGCATCTGTTCGACCGGCTTCCCACAAATCTCAGCGGCGGCGAAAATCAGCGCGCCGCGCTCGCCCGGGCCCTCATGATCAACCCATCTGTGCTGCTGCTGGATGAACCCCTTTCCGCCCTTGATCCCCGGTTCAGGGAAGAAATGCGGGACAGCCTCAAGGCACTGCACCGCCATTCATCAACCACCTTTCTGATGGTGACCCATGATTTCGCCGAAGCGCTTTCCCTGGCCGACCGGGCGGCTGTAATGAACGACGGACGGATCGAACAGACCGGGACGGTTGAAGACATATTCCGCAGACCTCGTTCGACCTTCGTCGCCGATTTCGTGGGAATGAAGAACCTGTTGGCCGCCTCATTTGACAGTGACGGAATGCACATCAACGGGCTCGAACTGGACACAGGCGGCATGTCGCTCGGGCCCTGTTCTTATGTCGCCACCAGGCCGGAAGACATCGTCGTCAGCAAAGAGCCGCTTCGCTCCAGCATGAGAAATTCCTTTGCCGGTACCGTCACCGCGCTCATCGACCGCGGCCTGTATTATGA
>DSBH01000071.1 GCA_011056825.1 Deltaproteobacteria bacterium
CTTCCCGGTAAAAACTCCAGATAGCATTCATAAAAACCCGGCCGTTCGTGACGATTGCGGAAATAAACTGCCTCTATATACAGCATAACGGCTTGTTTTGTAAGTCTTTTTTTGAAAATTTTAATTATTTTTCTCGACGAATGGCTGATTCATAAATTATTACAAATGGTTATATTGTCTACCGACTGTTCGCCACACGCCGATGAAATATTTTATGTGAGCGGCGATCAGGCAGTCCCAAGGGCATGTAAAAACGGACAGGGAGGTATTTTATGAAAACATGTCTTTCGCGTATCCTGCCAGCACTTTTTCTCCTGTGTTTTTTCATTGCGGCCGTCTTCGGCTGCTCTTCGTTCAACAGTTATCAGAAAACGGGGGAACTCAAACTCGACTGCCTGGAAACCCCCGTCACGGTCATTCGCGATGAAAAGGGCATGGCCTACATTTTCGCCGAAAACCTCGACGACGCTCTTGCGGCTCACGGGTTTGTGACCGCCCAGGACCGCCTGTTTCAAATGGAACTTACCCGGTTGTTCGCCGAGGGCAGGATTTCCGAACTGGCCGGTGGGCAGGCCGTGCCGCTCGACACCAGAATGAGAACCTTGGGGTTTCACCGGAATGCCCGGAAGCATGTTGAACTGCTCGACGAAACGTCCCGGCACTTTTTTCAGCGTTACCTTGACGGCGTCAACAGCTTCATAGCCAACCACCCCGATAGTCTGCCCCTCGAGTTCAAGCTCGCCGGCATTGAACCCAGTCCCTGGAACATTGAGGACTCGCTGGCTGTGATGTACCTGATGAGCTGGGAATCGGCCGCCAACATGACAGATGAGATCATCGCCCTGATGCTGGTGGAAAAGCTGGGACCCGAAAAGGCACGGGAGATCTTTCCCCTGACCGTCAACCCCGACGACGAAACCGACGGCAGACGGAGCGGGTATTCTGCTGTTGATCCACCGGGAATCACTATTTCCCGCGATCCCCTTCTCGCAGCGTACCTGGAAAACGGACGGATGCGAATAGGGAGCAACAACTGGACCGTGGGACCCCGGCACTCCCCCCACGGAAAACCGATTGTCGCAAACGACCCTCATCTTGATGCCACCATCCTGCCCGGTCCCTGGTACCCTGTGGGTATTATTACACCGGAACTCAGGGTTGTGGGCGTCGGCATTCCGGGCATGCCGGGCATCGTGGCAGGACGGACGGAACATGTCGCGTTCGGCATCACCAATTCCTACGGAGACGCTCAGGACCTGTACATCGAAACGGTCGACCCGGATGATCCCTCACACTTCCTCGAAGGGAAACGTTCCATTCCCTTCACTGAAATAAAAGAATTTTTAAAAATAAAAGACAAAAAGGCCGAAGGGGGAATTCGGCGCGAAGAGATAACCATTAGAATGACCAGCCGCGGCCCGGTTGTCTCGGGGGTGCTGCCGGGGTTAAAAACCGACACGGTCGTGAGCATGAGGTGGTCGCCCTACGAGACCATGGACCATGATTTCGGCTTTGATAAACTATACACGGCGAAAAACGTGCACGACATCCGCGAAGCCATTCGCGGCGTAAATTTTATCATGCTCAACTTTGTCTTTGCCGACACCGCCGGCAATATCGGCTGGCAGACCTCGGGGAAACTCCCGATTCGTTCTTCCGGGAACGGCATAACGCCCTTCCCGGTCACGGATGACACCGACAACTGGACCGGCTGGATTCCTTTCAGCGAAATGCCGCAATCATACAACCCGGAGCGGGGATGGCTGGGAACCTGCAATCACCTGACGGTTTCATCCGATTATCCCCATTATTACACCTCGCACGTTTCTCCCTCGTACCGATACCGCAGGCTTTCGGAACTGCTGAACGAACCGGCAACCAAAACCGTCGATGACCACTGGAGCATACAGCGCGACCGAAAAAACCTCATGGCTGAGCGAATCGTTCCCGTCATGGCATCCGCGCTGGCCGGGCGGGATGACACCGCCGATATGGCGGACATACTGGACGACTGGGATTATTATGACGACCCAGCCTCCGCCGCGCCGACAGTCTTTCAGGACGTGTACCGCCGGTTCGCTTTTCTTGTTTTCGCCGACGAACTCGGCGACGATCTTGCCGTCGCCATGCTGAAAAACTGGTACTTCTGGCAGGAACGGCTGATGGAAATGGTCCTTGACAGCTCTTCTCCCTGGTTCGACGACATCAGCACGCCCGAGGTTAAAGAAAGCCGGGACGACCTGTTCGTGAAGGCGGCCGTACTCGCCAGGAACGAACTAGAGCAAGAAATCGGAAGCAATCCGGAAAAGTGGCACTGGGGAAAAGCGCACCGGCTGACGCTGGTAAGTCCGATCAGACGTTCCGGGTTCGGTTCCCGTTTTCTCGGGGCGGGCTCGCATCCGATGGGAGGGTCGGGAGAAACCCTTTACCGCGCCATATACGACTACGATGATCCCTTTGACGTGACCGTCTCGGCGTCGCTGCGCATGGTCGCCGACCTCGGCGATGAGGACAAGGTTGCGGCCGTCCTTCCCGGAGGAGTTTCCGCCCGTCTTTTCGATCGGCACCGGGACGACCAGGTGGAATCCTTCATGTCGGGAGCCAAACATTACTGGTGGTTCAGCGACGATGCCATTCACCGGCACGGGAAAACCACGCTGACGCTTGCGCCGTAACGGCGGATGAACCGCGACACCTGGTCAAATAACGGTATGAACTATTTCCGGAGGTATACCCCAAAGTTGTGGATTGATGGTTGAATAAAAAAAGCGTACCCTTCGGTTCGTTGTGATCAGCAACAAAAAAACCGAATTGGAGGATACGCTTGTGAAGAAGTCTACCGTGAC
>DSBH01000188.1 GCA_011056825.1 Deltaproteobacteria bacterium
GTGGTATCCTTATAATTATGAATCATGACCGTGGCGCCCACGGCTCCCTTGCCGTCCCCGGCCTTGGTGCCGAGCAGGTCCTTGGGCTTGTACTGGGCCGAGAGCTTGGGAACAACCTTTCCCTCCTGCGGGTCTGATGAAATCCCCGGCAGGTTGATGTTGCCGCCCAGGTTGACCGTTTCGTTGAGATTGACAGCCTGGACCACCACGTCGCCGAACCCGTCGCCGCCGTCATCCCGGTTGACCTGCGCCCCTTCGCGGATGGCCGCCACGGCGTTGTTGGTCAGATCAAGGTACGTAACGGCGCCGGCTATGGCCAGGGTGTCTCCTTCCGCCGTGGCCTGGCTCCAGGAATTCCCCAGAAAGGCCGACATGCCGAAATCGCCGCCCAGGTATTTGGCAAGGTTGTTGACAAAATCTTCACCCTTTTTATGCAGCGGATTGACTCCTTCCCAGAGGGCTTCGTCCGAGAAATCCACCGCCGACCAGTCATTGACGTCCAGGTCGGTCACGCCGAGATACTTGTACCAGGTGCCTTCATCGCCGGAGCCGGAGTAACCGGGCGCCACCTCCACGGTCTGACCTTCCGTGACGGTCACCGGCACGGAATCGTCGGTGGTATAGTCGGCCTCCTGAACCCAGACATCATAGAGGTTCCTGCCCCAGATGAACGCGTAATCGTTCAAGGTCGCGGCATAGACATTGATGTCGTCCACGGCGTCGACCACGGCTCCGTCGTTGATCGCCGCCTCGGCGTCGTTTTTGTAAATGCCGATTGAAATGGCGGCCGATCCTGAAAACTTGCTGTCGGCCTTGCCGCCCAACGGCTGGGTGGAGTCGTTGTTGCTTGCCGAAGCGTCGGCGCTGATATAGGGACACGACGCAATGGAACTCAGAACAAGCACGGAACCACCGGCATCGATCGCGCCGTTGGAGGTGGCCTCATCGCCGTCGCCGATTCGGGCCGAGGTCTCGTTGCTGTCGTACACGAAGGCAACAGCGCCGGCCACGTCGAAAGGCGGTTCCTTGGACGGCTCATCGCTGATACCCAGTTTACCCTTGAACCACTTCGTGACCTTGTCGATCTTGCCCTGGACCGGGCTTGTCACCTTCTTGAGTATGGCGGACTGGGCCGACGACATCATGTCGTCGAGCACATCGCCGCTGGAATTGCTGCCCACGCCGGCGCTGGCGCCGGTACCGATGGTTGTGGAGGGCAGGAAATAAAGCTTTTTGACCTCGAGCATCTCCTGCACCATGCCGGCTGAGACCAGGACATCGCCGCCGATCACGGCATTACCGTCCAGCCAGGCGTTGGTGACGCCCTGTTCAACGGTGACAGCGAAGGCGAGGCCCACGGCGCCGTCTTTTCCGCTGTTTGACTGGGCGAGAATACGGCTGTGCTCAACAGTCTCGGCCCGCATGGAAAGATCGCCGCCGATAGTGAGCCCCGCCGTATCGGTCACGTGCACCGTGGATTCGGAGTCGATCACCGCAATGCCCACGGCCGCGGCCACCCCCTTGACCGGGGAGGGTGTCGCCACCACGTCCATGGTGATGTCCGTCAGAGAACGCAGGGTAACATTCCCCGTGACGTTGAGATCACCGGCAATCGTGACGCTGGCCTCGGTAATACCCACGCCGGCCGTGGCCCCGATGCCCCACGATTTCATGAGTTTGGCCCTGACGTCCGCATAAGTATTGGCATAGGCGGTGAACTGTTCGGCTGTGATAACCGCCCCGTCCTGGATATCGATTTTTGCGGTGGACTCCACGTAACTGACGGTAATGAAGAAATTCAGGTCCTCCACTACGCCCAGGGCGCTTTCCAGCAAACCCAGGGCTGTGCCGCCGAATCCTTCTTCGTTGTTTTCAAAGACCTGCCGGTTGCTGGCGGAAGCGATGATTTCCACGGTGCCGCCCTCGATCACCGCTCCGTCCTTCATGGTAAAGCTGACGTGGCTGATGTCGATGTCCAGCAGGGGCACGAACAGCGCGGTGTTGTCCACGGCCAGGATGGTGATGTCGCCGTTGGTATCATCGGCGGCCAGCAATTCGGCGCCGGACTCCAGCGTGATGTCATGGCCCTGGAGGGTAATATCGCCGGCGGTGGCGCCGGAATCATCGTCGGTATCAACGGTGACGTTGCTTTCAACGGTGACCGTGTCGGCCTTGATCTCCAGGGAATGACCCGGAAGTGTGAGATCGCCCTTGATGGCGACAGTGTCGCCGCCGTCCGAATTGCGGTTGAGGCTGCCGGCGTCCAGGATCAGGTCGGCGTCCAGGGTCAGGGCCTCAAGATAAATATACTCCTCTGTTTCCGGGGCGTTATAGCCTGCATTTATTGTCAGCGAACCGGTGGGATCGTTGATGGTGGTCGTGGTGGTACCGATGTCGGTTTCATCCACGATCTGAATCTGCCCGCTCACCCGGGAAACGGTAATCCGGTTGGCGATGGACGGCCGGGCGTCGAACACGAAGTCCGTCACCGTCGCGCCCCCGGCATTCATGGTGGTAAAATCACCGCCCAGAGACAGGGTAGTAAACGTGCCGGCGACAGAGTCAATGGTATTGTCCCCTTCGCCGCCCTGAAGCACCAGGTCGGCAGCCAGGCTGGTCGTCACGTTCACGGTAATGGTATCGTCGCCGGCGCCGCCATTGAGTGTCAGCACTCCGTCAGTCCCCGGATCGTTAAAGGTAATGTCGTCAAAAGTGGCGTTGGTGCTGCTGACCACATAGGTGCCCGCGCTGCCGCCGTCCTTCAGTGTTATCCGGTCGTTGCCATCGGTGCCGAAAACAGTAAGGTCTTTGGCGTATTCGGTGTCGGCGGTGTAGGTGAA
>DSBH01000128.1 GCA_011056825.1 Deltaproteobacteria bacterium
AAACACCGTAAATATCACGTTCGAACGCCGAACCCAAAGAAAAAAATAAGCGCGGAGAATAGCTTGACACTTCGGTGTACGTTCTTTATGTTTTCTGTCATTCAGGGTCGATGCAGAAGGCCCGCCGCAGAATACCGAAAAAGGAGGAGTTTATGTTTCCCGTCGATACCTGGAGCAAAGAGCGGGTCTATGATGTCATGATCGAATTGCTGTACAGTTTCAACTACATGTGGTTCCTCATGGAAGATTGGGTCAAAAAAAACTGTCCTGAAGAGGAGGCCCTGGAAGGCATGCTGGCCCTGACGGACGAGTTCGGCGCCTATGAAGCGAAGCGTCTTGCAAAGACCGTGGAGGAAGGACCGGAGGGAATCGACCGGCTGATTCGTTTTCTGGAACATTCCCACTGGTATGCTTTTGAGAACATCGAAGTTACGAAACTTTCCGATACCACCGCACGCATGACCACAACAGAATGCAGTTCCCAGAGGGCGGCGAAAAAGTGGGGAATGGAGTATTATGACTGCGGATCATCGGCGCTGCGGCTCAGGTCTTCCTTTTTCCGCTGGGTCGATCCGAGAGCCCGGATCACACCTGAATTTACCCCTCCCGAGGAGAAACCGGAAGAATTTCCTTCCGACACGTCCTGTTCGTGGATCATTTCAATCGAGTAGTTTATTTTTGCGATACAACGCTGAGTCCGTGTTTCCGCGCCGGGCGGCCGGAGGAAAGGCCAGCCGCCCGTATCGCCATTTTTTCATTGACGATCGGCGATCCGTTTTCTACATACGGTAACGAATAATCCGGAGAACGGAGAAGGAACCTGATGGGCTGGTGGGGAAAAGTTGTCGGCGGAACGGTGGGATTCATGATGGGAGGCCCACTGGGGGCGGTGCTCGGCGCGTCCGTCGGTCATGGGTACGACACGTTCAAGGATGAGGAAACAGCCGGATTCCCGGGCGTCAACGAGCGTGTTCAAACGGTTTTTTTTACCACCACTTTTGCGGTCATGGGTCACCTGGCAAAGGCGGACGGCCGAATTTCCGAAGAAGAGGTGCGGGCGATCAGGCGGATTATGAGCCACATGAGGCTCAACGCCGACCAGCAGCGGGCGGCGGTTAATCTTTTTAACCAGGGCAAGCGGTCCGACTTTCCCCTGGATGACGTTCTCGATCAGTTCAGTCGCGAGTGCAGGGGGCGCAGGAACCTCGTGAGAATGTTTATCGAGATGCTGCTCACCACGGCGGTTTCCGACGGAGTCCTGCATGAATCGGAACGGTTGATTCTTGAACATGTCCGTGAGCGGGTGGGTTGTTCCTCCGCTGAATTCGAGCGTATCCTGAGAATGATGGGAGTGAACGGCCGGGGGGAAACCGTGTCGGCACGGCCCGACGCGGATGCCGCTTACCGGGTGCTGGGAGTATCAAGAAACGCTTCGGACGATGATATAAAGAAGGCGTACCGTCGCCTCATGATGCAATACCATCCGGATACCCTTGTTTCAAAGGGACTGCCTGAAGAAATGATGAAATTCGCCGCGGAAAAGACCAGGGACGTCAAGGCCGCCTATGATCTTGTTCGGGAATCCCGTGCCCGTTACTGAGGAACATGCAGCGGCGGGTGCGACTCCTTCACGCCTGAATCAGCATTGTCGCCGGGTCAAGCCGTAACCGCGTGTCGTCCGTTCCACCGGCAAATCCTCTCAGCGTGGTGACGGCGATTCCGGAATCTCCCGGTTCCAGTTCGAGAATTGCGTCGAAAAACGGTGCTGATGATACGAAAGGTGAGGGAATTCCGTCCGGATCCCTGGTATCTTCGCGGTGCACATTGCCCGTAACCCAGATTGACAGTTTTCGGCTTGCCGCCAGGTCTTTCAGTTCGCGGGCGCGGGGAGACTGGTCTTCGTCAAAGTTTAAACCGTCTATGATGAGAATTGATGGTTTAAATATGTTTTGTCCGACGAGATCGGCAATGCGCTCCTCCAGCACGGGTATGCTGAAAGCCGCTATTTTGAAGGTCATGATAAACCTCCGCAGCAATATGTTCCTCCAGGCATCGTCAGATTGTTCCAGGTCGTGGTGACGTGCCAGGTTCTGAAACAGTTCAGCGTACCACAGAGTGATCTTGTCGATCGAATCGCCCAGGCTCACGTGCAGAACGTATTCTTCGCGGATCATGGCGTCGATGGCCACCTGCACAACGAAGGCCGTTTTACCCACGCCTGCCGGCGAAAGCACCGCGCCCAGGCCGCCCGAAGGCAGAAGTGCGCCGTCCTTTTCAATGCGACGGAAAGGGTGGGTGGTCGTCAGGTTCTGTATGATCATTGCTTTGCTCCTGTCTTTCAGTTGAATAATGCGCGCCGCGCGGCCGTCACGGTTCACCGTTCGATATGAATGTTCCGCAGGCACCGTGCCGGGTCCCTACACAGCCGCCTTTTTCCTTTTTGCCGCTTCATCCGCGAGCGTCTCGGCGATCGACTGGGGCACCTGGCGATAATGCAGGAATTCCATGGTAAACTGTGCCTGGCCCTGGGTTGATGACCTGAGTACCGTGGAAAATCCGAACATCTCGGCCAGCGGAACCTGCGCCTCGATGACGCACATGACGCCCTCGTCCTGGGCGCCCACGATCATTCCGCGGCGCTGGTTCAAAAGGCCCATGGCGGCGCCCTGAAATTCCGTGGGTGTTTCCACTACAACCTTCATGATCGGTTCGTGAATAACGGGTCCGGCCTTCACGTAGGCTTCCCTGAAGGCTCCGCGCGCCGCCATGGGCCTTTTGAACCAGCGCCGCGGAATGATCGTGGGCGCCCAGGACGAGGGCGTCA
>DSBH01000156.1 GCA_011056825.1 Deltaproteobacteria bacterium
ACGCCCCGGGGAGCCGGCGGAATACCCGTCAATTCAAATCTTCCCAGAGTCCTGTTGTCGGCTGCCATGGGACGCTCGCCCTGAAGCACGTGAATACTCACCGCGGGCTGGTTGTCGGCGGCCGTCGAAAAAATCTGGCTTTTCTTCGTGGGAATGGTGGTGTTTTTTTCTATCAGTTTCGTCATGACGCCGCCAAGCGTCTCGATTCCCAGGGACAGCGGCGTTACGTCGAGCAGGAGAACGTCCTTGACGTCGCCCGACAGAACCCCCGCCTGGATCGCCGCTCCGATCGCCACCACCTCGTCGGGATTGACACCGCGATGCAGATCCTTGCCGAAGATCTCCTTTACCTTCTGCTGCACGCGGGGCATTCTCGTCATGCCGCCCACGAGGATAACCTCGTTGACGTCTTTTGCCGACAGGCCGGCATCTTTCAATGCCGTCTTGCAGGGTCCTTCCACTCTGTCGATGAGGTCGGCAACGAGTGCTTCAAGCTTGGCCCTGGAGACCTTCATGTTCAAATGCTTCGGACCGGACGCGTCCGCGGTTATAAAGGGAAGGTTTATGTCTGTTTCCATGGAAGTAGACAGTTCCATTTTCGCCTTTTCAGCCGCTTCCTTGATCCGCTGCAGGGCCATCCTGTCTTTTTTCAGGTCGATACCCTGGTCCTTTTTGAATTCATCGGCAATGTAGTCGATCAAACGCTGGTCGAAGTCTTCACCGCCCAGATGCGTGTCGCCGTTGGTGGATTTCACTTCGAAGACACCGTCGCCCAGTTCGAGAATTGAAATATCGAAGGTACCACCGCCCAGGTCGAAAACGGCTATCTTTTCATCCTTTTTCTTGTCCAGTCCATAGGAAAGTGCCGCGGCCGTGGGTTCGTTGATGATTCTCTGCACGTTCAGACCGGCGATTTTCCCCGCGTCCTTTGTCGCCTGGCGCTGAGAATCGTTGAAATAGGCCGGCACCGTGATAACGGCGTCGGTCACACTTTCACCGAGATAGTCCTCGGCTGTCTGTTTCATCTTGCCAAGCACCATGGATGAAATTTCCGCCGGACTGTAATGCTTGTCCCTTACGGTAATCCGGGCATCCCCGTTCGGCGCTTCCGTTATCTTGAAAGGACTGATGGTGATGTCGTACTGGACCTCCTTGGACGAAAATTTTCGCCCTATCAACCTCTTAATGGCATACACCGTGTTCTCGGGATTGGTAATCGCCTGTCGCTTCGCGGCCTGTCCCACCAGCCGCTCACCGCTGTCGCTGAAGGCAACGACGGACGGTGTCGTCCGGTTACCCTCCTGGTTCGTGATAACAACAGGATCCCCGCCTTCCATGATGGCAACGCAAGAATTTGTCGTCCCCAGATCGATTCCGATTATTTTACCCATGATATGCAATCCTCCTTACCTTTTCACGATACACGTTATTTATATTCTTCATTTTACTGTTCTGTACAATCCCCGACCGACGAGGTCGCCAGCATTTCCTACCGCTGCGTCTTGGCTACGGATACTTTCGAGGGGCGAAGAAGTCTTCCGTTCAGAAGATATCCCTTTTCGAACTCCTCGATCACCTTGTTGTCATTCTCTTCATCCCCCTCGACCAGGAGCATCGCCTCGTGATAGTTGGGGTCGAAATCTTCTCCGACGGCCTCGATGGATTTCACACCGTGCTTTTCCAGGGTGTTTCTCAGCTGGTCCAGGATCAGATTCAGGCCCGTGACGAAGGTTTCGAAATCACCGGCGTTCGCACTGTGATCGATGGCGCGCTCGAGGCTGTCGACGATGGGAAGCACATCCTTTATGATCGTTTCGTTGCCGTAATTGAGAAGATCGGCCCGGTCTTTCTGGGTCCGCTTCTTGTAATTGTCAAAATCGGCGGCGAGCCTCACGTACTTATCGTAGTTATCCGCCGCTTCCTTCCTGGCTTCCTCAAGATTCGAAAGATCAACCGTCGACCCCTCGCCGGTTCCGTTTCCCCCGGTTTTTCCGGACGGTTCTTCAACCGCGGAGGGTTTCATCTCCTCGGCCGTCTTCCCGGCAGTCTCGTCAGACCGGTCCTGTTTTCTTTTTTTTACCGTCATGATGATGTTCGCCTGCCTCGCACAATTATTTTTTCATCCATCCGGACGCTTGAACAATTTGTAATCCACCATCTCGCAGATAACGTGGGCCGCCGTCATGTGAACTTCCTGCACCCGCGGCACGCTTGTCGTTGAAACATTCAGGGAATGGTCTACCATTCCCGCGACAACGCCGCCGTCTTTCCCGGTGAATCCCACGCAAATCATGTCCATCCGCCGGGCGACCTCGAAAGCCTTCACCACGTTCGAAGAGGTGCCGCTTGTCGTTATTCCCCAGGCAACGTCGCCGGCATGGCCCAGGGCCCGTATCTGCTTGGCGAACACTTCTGAAAAATCGTAGTCGTTTGCCACACTCGTCAGCACCGACGTGTCGGTGGTCAGGGCGATCGCCGGAAGAGGCGGCCGTTCGATCATGAACCGGTTGACGAATTCAGCCGCTATATGCTGGGCGTCCGCCGCGCTGCCTCCGTTACCAAAGAGCAGAATCTTGTTGCCGCGTTTCAGGACTTCCGTAAGCACCGTTACGACTTTCACCAGCCGGGGAAGATTTTCGTTTATGAAAACTTCCTTCTGGTGGATGCTCTCCCTGAAACTGCGTATGATGATGTCTTCAATATCTTCCATAACGACTGCCTGTTTTCGTTTCCCGCGTAATATATGGATCAATTCGGACCTGTCAAGGAACGAAGCGGAATTAACCGGATGTTAAACGAGG
>DSBH01000110.1 GCA_011056825.1 Deltaproteobacteria bacterium
GTGGATGATCCCATGGCGAATTCGTCCATATTCGTCTTTCCGAGAATAACGGCGCCGGCGGCTCGCAGTTTCGCCACCGCCGTGGCATCGTAGGGAGGGACAAAGTGCTCGAGGAAACGTGATCCGCAGGTCGTGGGAGTTCCCGTGGTGCAGAGCAGGTCCTTGACGGCGATAGGGATGCCGTCCATTGGTCCCAGGGCGTCGCCGTCACGCCTTCTTTGATCCGAAGCTTCGGCGGCCTCGAGGGCCGTTTCCTTCATCAGGTTGATATAGGAGTGAACGTGTTCCTCGACGGCGTCGATGCGCCGGAACATCGCTTCCGTTATCTCCAGGGACGTTGTTTCTCCCTCGCGCAACAATTCTTCCAGTTCGTGAACAGTCAGGTAATGCGATTCCATGGGTATGTGTCCCCTTACTCGATGATTTTCGGAACTTTGAACGATGCGCCGTCGTCATCGGGGGCATTTGCCAGGACGGCGTCGAGGGGGAGCGACGACCGGGCCACGTCTTCCCTGAAGGCTTCCGTCCCTTCCATGGCGTGTGTCATGGGATCCACGTTCGTGGTGTCGACGGTATTGAGCATGTCCATGTACATCAATATGTCGTTCAGTTGCTTTGTAAACAGTTCCTGCTCCTGTTCATTAATGGTCAGCCTGGCGAGATTCGCCACGTGCGAGACCTGGTCCTTCGTTATTTTCATGGGATCATCCATCCTCCTCTTGTTTTCGTGACTCATTATTACACAGGCCAGAAAGGGCGCAGTTGTTCGCTTATTTTCCGCACCAGCGTGTCGGTCTTTTTATCGGCCCTTTCCATGATTTCTGCAAGTTCTGCTTCACCGGTTAGCGTTTCGCCGCTCATTTCAAGCAGCATGGCCCTGGCCGAGCGGGCCATCATGGAATGGTTGTAACCGCCCTCGAGTGTAAAAACCAGGCGGCCCCCGCACCAGCGGTCGGCGATATTCATGAGCACCCGGGTGAGATTGACGAATCCCTGTTCTGTCACGTCCATGCCGCCCAGGGCGTCGCCCCGGCAGATATCGAACCCCGCCGATACGAGAACCAGTTCAGGTCGATAGGCCGTGGCTACAGGTTCCAGTATTTTTTTAAATATTTTCAGGTATTCGGCGTCACCCTGGCCCCGCTGAAGCGGCACGTTAACGGTATATCCTTCTCCCGGACCGATGCCGAGCTCGCCGGCGCTTCCCGTGCCCGGATAAAATGGATACTGGTGCGTTGAAAAGTACAGCACGCCTGGATCACCGTAGAAAGAGTGTTGTGTGCCGTTGCCGTGGTGCAGATCCCAATCGGCGATCAGCACACGCCCGAGGCCGTATCTTTCACGGGCGTGAGCCGCCGCCACGGCCACATTGTTGAAAATGCAGAATCCTCCCGAAGAGGTGGTCTCGGCGTGGTGTCCCGGCGGCCTGACAAAAGCAAAGGCATTCCGCACGGCGCCCTCCATAACCTTGTCCACGGCGTTCATAAGACCTCCCGCAGCGAGAAGCGCCGCGTCGTAGGAATCCGGTGACGCGATGGTGTCGAAATCAAGCGCCGAATACATTCTGCCGGCGGTGGCCGCAACGCGATCGATGTAAGCATGGCGATGAATGCGCGAGAGTTCTTCAACCAGGGCTTTTCTCGGTTCAATGCGCACAAATCTCTGTTTCATGTAGGCTTCGTCGAGCATGTCATAGACAGCCGCCAGCCGTCCCGGAGATTCGGGATGTCCGAACCCCGGGTCGTGATTCATGTACCGCCTGTCGGCGACGATACCCGTACTGTAACCCATGGTGACCTCGAAACTCCGGCGGATTAAAAGAAGTTTTCTCCTATCACAGACGCCCGGCAAAAGCAATCAGCTCGCGATTCAGGGCTTCTGTTGCGTTCCGTTCCACTTGCGGTTATCGTGGATGTATGAAAAACGACGGGATTGAAAACATGTTATCATGAATGGTGTTTTTGACGGCTTTTTCTGGCAGTATGCGATGCTCTTCGTTCTGGCGGCGACACCCTGGATCGAACTGCTTTTCGTGATTCCACTGGGCATTGCCATGGGACTCGGGCCGATTTCCGTTGCGCTCGACGTTTTCGCGGGCAACACGCTTCCGGTGTTTCTTATCGTATTCGGCTACGACAGGTGGCGGACTTCGCGTTCTCCTGTTCCGGCGACGGAAGATCTCCGCCCCGGAGGCCGCCGACGGACTCGGGCGCTTCGCATTTTCAACAAGTATGGTTTGCCGGGCCTTGCCATGGCCGGACCCCTGCTGACGGGCATTCACCTTGCCACGATCATCGCCCTGTTTTTCAATCCCGACCGCAGGAAACTTCTTTTCTGGATGACCACGAGTCTCCTGTTTTGGACAGTCGCTCTCACTGTGGTAAGTCACGGAGGGCTGGAGGCGGTCCGCCACTGGCTGGTTTGACCGTGAATACCGGTCTGTTCCGTTTTTTCATTCAGAGTTTCGGCGCAATTAGCTTGACGGAAGGAAGGCAATATTTTAATGAATTTTTATACTTGAAATGTTCGTACAATCCTCGCTGGTCCGGATTAATTGTGTGGCGGCGATTGAGAAAGCCGCCCGAAGGGCCGTTTCGATTTTGAACGAACGACATGAAAGACACGAAACGGAAGATCGGATCAAGCGGGAGGTCTTCTCACACAAAGGAGCGTGGCGATGAAAATATTCGCGGTAAACGGAAGTCCGAACATGAAGAAGGGCATGACCCATATCCTGCTGGACAATTTTCTGGAAGGCGCCCGCGATGCCGGCGCAGAGGTGGAA
>DSBH01000240.1 GCA_011056825.1 Deltaproteobacteria bacterium
GTACGATATTACCTTCGAGAACATACAGGCCGGGGAACGGACGTCGCACCTGTTCCGCATCGCCAATTATCGAAACGGCCTGGTGGTGGGAACGGGCGACCTGAGCGAACTCGCCCTCGGCTGGAGCACCTACGGCGTGGGTGATCACATGTCCCACTACAACATCAATGCCGGGATTCCCAAGACGCTTATCGTCCATCTCCTTCGCTGGGCCGCCGCTTCAGGCCGGTTCGGAACGGACGCGGCCTCGGTTCTCGTCGACATCGTCAATACGGAAATCAGCCCCGAACTGGTTCCCGGAACGGCTGAACGCGGGCCGTCCCAGATGACGGAAGCCGTCGTGGGACCTTATGAACTTCAGGATTTTAATAATTTTTATATTACCCGTTACGGCTACGGCCCCGCCAAGATTGCCTTCATGGCCTACTGCTCCTGGCATGACCGGACGCAGGGCTGCTGGCTGGACGTGCCGGAGGACCGACGCAACGAATACACCATCAGAGAAATTAAGGACTGGCTCATGGAATACTTGAGACGGTTTTTCAAGACGAGCCAGTTCAAACGAAGCTGCATGGCCGACAGCCCCAAGATCGGTTCCGGCGGATCACTGTCACCGCGGGGCGATTACCGCGCTCCCAGTGACGCCGAAGCAACGGTATGGCTGAAACAGGCAGAGGCGATTCCCGACAGTGACGAATCATGATGAAACGAAACAGTTACGATGATTTTGACGCGACGGAATTATATTGTCCGCAATGTCGGCGATCCGTTCCCGTGAGAAAGCATCTGCTCCTGGTACTGCCCCAGGGAGACAAGTACGAGTACCGCTGTGCTTACTGCGGCTGCTCGGTGGGTGAGAAGCAGGAAAGCGGCGACGACGGCGCCCCGAAAATCCTTCTTGCCCGGTAAAAACCCCGATCAGCCAGGTTCTCGAAAAACAGGCTGACCTCTATTTCTTTTTCCCGGTGTTTTTCAGCTGTTCCGCCAGCGTCCCGAACCCATCGGACGCGGATTCATCGCTGTAGACCAGCTCACCCTTCGATGAGCCGCCCTCTCCGCCGAAATAGTCGCCCAGGACCTCTCGACTGTGAATATCTTCGTGGCAATACACACAGAGATTTTCCCAATTACTCCCGTCGGGTGGATTGTTGTGATGGTTCCCGTCCTTGTGGTGCACCGTCAGAAGCCTGCGGTCTTTCCCTTCAAAAGTCCTGCCGCAGCGGGCGCAGACCAGACCGTGAATCGCGAGGGACCGCTCCCGGTAATCCTCGTCAGCCGGTTTCTGAAGATTACTCTTCAGTTCCCTGACGACCTCCTCCACGGGGCGGCCACTGCCTCCTCCGCTTACCGCTGTTTTTGAGCGGACACGACCTCGCTGAACTCCGAACGTCCGCCGTGCCATTGCGAATCTCCCGTTTGTCCCTGTTCTCAATAACAACCGCCGGGCGGCCGGGAAAAAACACACCCTTCCATCCAGCCCCCGGCGATTCTGTCATTATTATATAACACCCTGATCCAGCATGGCCCTGGCCACTTTCTCGAATCCGGCGATGTTGGCTCCGCTCACGTAATTTCCGGGCGTCCCGTAGGATTCCGCCGCCTCGACGCAGGCCTTGTGTATGTCTTTCATGATCCGATGCAGGTGACCGTCGACTTCTTCACGAGTCCAGCTCATTCGCAGGCTGTTCTGACTCATTTCAAGCCCCGATACGGATACGCCGCCGGCGTTTGCCGCCTTGCCCGGCCCGTACAGAATCTTGTGCTCAAGGAACAGATCGACGCCCTCCGGGACGGTCGGCATGTTCGCTCCTTCGCTGACGACGGATACGCCGTTGTTCACCAGGTTCGCCGCATCCTTCGCGTTGATTTCGTTCTGCGTCGCGCTGGGGAAGGCACAGTCGGCCTTGTGATTCCACAGCGGGTTAAAATCCGCCGAAGGATCTCGGGGCGTGTATACTGCTTCGGGATATCGATCGGCATATTCCTTGATTCGTCCCCGCTCGACGTTCTTGAGTTGCATCACGTAATCGAGTTTCGCCCGGTCGATACCCTTTTCATCGAAGATATATCCCGACGAATCGGACAGGGTTACCGCGCGGGCACCCATTTCGATGAGCTTTTCCACGGTGAACTGGGCTACGTTGCCCGAACCCGACACCAGGCATACCTTCCCTTCCAGCGTCTGGTCCCGTGTGGCCAGCATTTCCGACGCGAAATAGACCGACCCGTACCCCGTTGCTTCCGGCCGGATCAGGCTTCCGCCCCATTCACGTCGTTTGCCGGTGAGAACGCCGGTAAATTCGTTTTTCAGTTTTTTGTACGCGCCGAACAGATACCCTATCTCGCGGGCGCCTACGCCGATATCACCTGCGGGGACATCCGTGTTGGGACCGAGGTGCCGAAACAGCTCGTTCATAAAGCTCTGGCAGAACCGCATGACCTCGAGATCCGATTTACCCTTGGGATCAAAATTCGCCCCGCCCTTTCCTCCTCCCATGGGCAGCGTGGTGAGAGCGTTCTTGTATACCTGCTCAAAGGCGAGAAACTTGAGAATGCTCGCGTTGACGGAAGGATGGAACCGGAAACCGCCCTTGTAGGGCCCGATGGCGCCGTTCATCTGGATCCGGTAGCCGCGGTTTACCTGCACCTCGCCGCTGTCGTCAACCCAGGGAACCCGAAATGAGATCAACCGCTCCGGTTCAACCATGCGTTCCAGTATTTTCGCCTTACGGTACTCGGGATGCCTGTCAAGCACCGGTTTGATCGATTCGGCAACCTCGGAC
>DSBH01000075.1 GCA_011056825.1 Deltaproteobacteria bacterium
CCATACCTCCGCAGTATCGAGGTAAAGACCTGTACGCCACCGTTTTTCCGAAAATATGCCGACAGGTTTATGAAACCGTTCAAGAACCGGAGTGTCGGCGCTGACCCCCATATTCGCCAGCAGGCGCGATGTCAAGAATGAAGCCCGTCGATACGTGCGTTTTGCATTATATTGTTTCTTATGATCGAACTGCCAGGGCGCCGGCTGACAGAAGACCACGCGGGCGTTTTCCGTCCGGGCGAGAACCCCGTTCCCCAGCACCTCGGCGCCATCCTTGATAAGAAACAGATCCCTCGGATCGCGGTTATGCACATCTGCAGGCGCGATCCCTGCGAATAATGATTCCGGTCCCGGCGGTTCAAAGTAGGCGGCAATATGTTCTTCTTTTTTCATGCGGACATCGATCAACGGCAACGCCTGTACGTCTTTTTGATCAGCGCCGATCGTCAGCACGTTCCCGCCGTCTTTCAGCCACGTCTGAATGGCCGCTCGGTGCTTTCTCAGTTGCCGGACGGCTCCCGGTCCTGCAATCAAAACGTGGTCATCCGATAAATGACCGCCCTCATATGTACCGAGAGGTATTCCAGCTTCTTGCAGATAGGTTTGCCCGGCTTGATCGCCGGTGTATACGGCATGCCGCCGTTGCCCCGGTTTCCAGTCATCCACGTACGTCAGGATATTCCGAAAGAGCATCTCCGCCGCCGGTTCGGTCTCGGTTCTGCCGGTTACATCCATCTGGCAGAACAGGACCATGCCTTTTCCTTCCCGGTATTCCAGCAAGGGGCTGTACTGGAGACCGAACCCGCCGTCCACGATCGGCAGGAAATCGCCGACCGCCGGTTTCTCGATGAGGACGGAAGCGACATTTCCCCGGTTGCCGCATCGCCACAGCCGTGTAACTTCCATACCGCACCAGCGCACCGCCGGGGCGCCGTATTTTTTGCTTAACTCGTATTTCAATCGCCGCGGCAGGATTGTTGCTTCTCCCCGCCAGTCGCGCATGTGTTCCGTGTCAAGACTTTCCAAAAGCGGATGCTCTGAAATCCTCGGGAACACCTGCCTCAGGCCGTACTCCGCCACCCTGAATCCGAATCGCCGCTCCAGCACATCCGCTGTCTGCTCGAACATGATCACCTTGAGCCCGTCACGTACTTTCGATATGTCAGGCGCCGGACCGTCCACCGTGAGAGCGTCCCTGCCGACAATCAGGATGTCATATTTCCCAAGATCATCCCGTACCGTTACCGTTTTGATTCTATTCCCCGTGGCGTTGAGAAGACGTGACGTTTCACCTTTCGGATCGAAAAGGGCGATTTTCCCCCTCGGATTGGGCAATTCAGCATCCGGCAGGACATGGATGACGAACGTATCCTGCTGTGCGTCGTCTTTGCTGAATGTTACGTTCGTGTTGAGGTTATACGCTTTGGGCGCGAGCGATTCCGGCAGATCGAAAAAAACGGGAATCCGCATCTGTTCCCCCGTTTCCACTGTAACCGTTCTCGTTCCCGTGACCGGATGGGGCAGCGCCAACGACCACTCGCAGACCGCATCGACAGCTTCACGGGAATTGTTGATAATGATGATCTGTTTTTCCACCCTTTCGCCCGCCCGGAAGGTATGATCCCGGCTGGTGAACCGGTCAGGTTTGCCGGCGATATACGCCAGAAGGGGCATATTGTTTCTCAGAAGCGCATCCGCCGCCGCCGTGGGCAGCCAGTCCGAACGCTCATATGCCAGATCCATCCGCACGTAACGCTTATGTATGAAATCCGGGCTGAATCCCGGCCGCTGGAGATTTTTCCAGTCCACCATTAATTCTTTGCGGCTCTTATCAACGTCGTCTCTCAATTTCCAGAACTGACCGTGAATCCAGGGGGATATTATCGATACTCCCCAGGTCCGAAAAGCCCGCCAGTTGTCATTTATATACAGAGCGTAAATGGGGAATCGTTCGTCTAATTCCCGCGAATTCAATTCATATGGATAGTCCCAACGCTTCCAGGTAGTTCCGGCGGCGTACTGTTTCGCCTCCCACCGGATGTTGGCCTTTTCCTGCTCACTGATCCGGAAAGCCCCGTCCCCGAGAAACTGGGCATTCCACTCGGCCAGGGAAAAATCCCAGGGCACTTTCGCGCTTCCGAACGCCCGCTTTTCTTTGTACCAGCCACGGTACATCGTCCAGTCCCAGCTGAAAGGCGCGGCATATTCGCAGGTAAAGAGCGGTTTGACGCCGTTCGTCGCCCAGTGTTCGAACCAGTCGGACATTTCCTGAACCGGAACGAAATTCGGGTAGAAATTGCTTGTATGCATGGAGCCGAGATTGCCTGACGAGTGATGATAAACAATGCGGCTTGGGTCGAGATTTTTGACGACAGCCTCGGCACGCATGGCTGTCAGCGCATTTCTTGCCCCGCCGGGGGAGCGCTGTGACTGAATGCCGTCAATCATGTGGGGGTTCATGTCCTCGCTGTAGCCCGTTGCATTGTGATTCATGGAATACATCACAACGGATGGATGATTCTGTGCCGCCCGTACATAGAATGCCGCAAGATCCGCGTATCCGTTGGTCCGGTCGGCATCAGGCGCATTCCATTCATAATGGCGGAAATGTGGTTGAGAAAAAGAAACAAGCATGCCTGCATCATCCGCGGCCCGGAGGATTTCATCAAAGCTTACGTGAGCGCCCGGCGGGCATCCGTAGTTGTGGGTGTACACAAAATTAATGCCGAAACTTTTCAGACGCAGGAGACTTTCCC
>DSBH01000050.1 GCA_011056825.1 Deltaproteobacteria bacterium
ACATGATACCTCTCGTATTAGAAAATAAGGTGTTCATCGACGGAGAATTACAGGAAGCGGCATAGGCAATAACCGGAGGGTACGGAACTCAATCCACAACATTTGACAATATCTCATGTCTGACGGCAGACAGCAGATTTTATGATGCCGTTTTTCTTAACCCGTGGCTCATGGTTCTGGGGCAGCGGTGAAATACTTCACAAACTGGTCACATTACTGTTTATCCGCATTGACAAGCTCGTTATGGAAGAAGATATTTATCCGAAGGGGATTTGCCGATCATTGATTGAAAAAGGTCTCCACAAAGACCAGTATATAACCAGTATTTTTGAGGCTTTGACTCGTAACTCAAACACAAAGGAGTCCGACATGAAAAAATTATTTTTCTTTGTATGCGTTGTTGCCGTTATGGCATTTACCGGAATGGCGATGGCTGAATCAGAACCGTTTCAATTGAGCCTTACGCCGGATGTCGCCGTTCACGATAAGAGTACCCGTATTGAAGGGGCTACCCTCAACATCTGGGGTGAAAATCCACAGTCGGCCCTTGCCCTGGGGTTTGTTAACGGTTCTACCGGCGACAGCACCGGCCTGAGCTGGGGCTTTTTAATCAACTACGCGGACAGTTACAAAGGCGTGCAATGGGCGCCGGTCAATTATACGAAATTCAACTTCACGGGATGGCAATCCGGTATCGTCAACTACACGGAAGGGGCGACGAAGGGACTTCAGACCGGTCTTGTGAACTACGCGGGGTATTTAACCGGTCTTCGGCTCGGCTTTGTCAACTATGCGGAGCGGGCGACAAGCGCGGTTCAGATCGGGCTTATCAATATCATTCCCGAGAATGAATGGTTTACCGGCCTTCCGGAAGCACTGGCACCGGGGATGGTCATTGTGAACTGGCGATTCTAAGACCGGTTTCACCGACCGGCTTTCTGTAAATGTGCCGAACAGGCGTCATGCTGAGACAACGACTCTATTCGGCACATAATTATTATTTTCTCGTCCCGGCGGCGGCTTTCCCCCGCTACTTGACCGTAATAACGGGACAATCGGCCTGTAACACCACGTGCTGAGCCGTGGATCCCATAATGAATTTTCCGACCTTGGACTTTTTTTCCACGCCGATGATTATCAGTTCGGCGCTGTGATCTTGGGCGAACTGAACGATGTCCTCTCCCGATGATTGTCCCTGGACCAGGAGATGGTCTTCGCAGGGGATGTTTTCTTTTTCCACGATTTGAACGGCTTCATCCAGGGCGTTCTGTGATTCATCAAGTTCCTCGACGCTCTGGCGCGGTCCGCCGGGCAGCGATGTTACCAGATAAATAGTTCCGCCGAAGGTGCGGGCCTGCTCGATCGCCTTTTCAAGAAGCTTTGTTTTTAGAGGTGACTTTCTGTAAGCAACGACGATATTCATGGCGTTTTAGGTCTCCTTCTCATTTTATGTGTATTCCGCCGACGTTGCCGGCGATGTTTTTATGAATGCTGAAGGGCTGTTGATCCTCTTTTCGTATTCCCGCATCCCGGGGTTTGGCCGCCGGGTTCCCGGCGCGTCTTTTCAGTGGCGGGTGGCGAGTGACCTGGATGCCTGCCTCGCCGCGTTTCAAAGAGAAGACTCGAAACCGCGTAACCGCGTCAACGCAGTGTATACACGAGGCGGAGGAATCTGTCAAAAGCAGAAGATTACAGTCCGGCGACACGGACCGGGAACACGGCGTCGATCAACCGTGATACGTTAGTGAAAATCGTTACATGTGCCGCAGTTCTTTTTTGAGGATTTTTCCTACCAGGGACTTCGGCATGGCCTCGAGGATTATCACTTCCCCGGGAATATAGAATCGTTTGAGTTTTTCCCCGCAGTATTCGATTATTTCGCCGGGTGTCGCATTCCGTCCCGGTTTCAGCGTGACGAAGGCCTTGATATTTTCACCGTACACCTCGTCCTTCACGCCGATCACCGCCGCCTCGGACACAGCCGGGTGGGCGTACAGGACCTCCTCGACGACCCGGGGCGAAATGTTTTCGCCGGCTTTGATGATAAGATCTTTCTTGCGGTCGGTGATGTAGAAATACCCGTCTTCATCGACATAGCCCACGTCGCCGGTGTGGAGCCACCCATCGCGTATTACATCCGCCGTCGCCTCGGGCATGTTCCAGTATCCCTTCATCACCATGGGCCCCCGGAGAACGATTTCTCCTTCTTTTCCCTGCGGTACTTCCCGGTCATCATCGTCGAATATTTTCATTTCCATGCCCTTCATAGGTTTGCCGATGGACCCGGGCTTGACGACCGGCAGCCCCGCGCTGGTGGTGTTGTTGGCGCCGCCCTCGGTCAAACCCCAGCCTTCGTGAAGCTCCTTGCCGAATTTTTTCTTGAACTGTTTCCAGGTAGCCACCGACAGGGGCGCCGAACCGCAGGGCCAGTATTTGACGGAACTGATGTTGTACTTGTCGGCATCAGGGAACTGAAGCATGTATACCACCATCGTGGGAACGATGGGGACGCTCTGGACCTTATATTTCTCGATAGTGGCGAAGAGCTCTTCCACGTTGAATCTTCTCATGATTATCACTTTGCCGCGGAGGCGCAGAAACGACCCGGTCATCATGGCCACGCCGAAGGCATGACACAGCGGCAGCATGGCCAGGGATACAAGATCCGGCGACAGGTTGGTTGTTTCCTGCTGCATTCTTGCCGAATAGGCCAGCCC
>DSBH01000059.1 GCA_011056825.1 Deltaproteobacteria bacterium
ACCTGATATCGCCTTCGCCGTGGTCACGCTCGACAAAAAAATATGGCGAGGACGGGCCCGATGGACCCATTCCCGGCAGGACGGACCTGAGTATGATGTTTACAATAACCAGCCCATGTTCCGTTACAACTCCTATTTCGGCATCAACACGGTTCACTACCTCGACCTTCTGGAAATAACGGGCGGCGGAACGCTCCCCCTGGGCGCCGTTGTCGTTTCGACCCTTCTGACAAAAGTGGTGAAAAGCAGGACCGCCCGACCGGAGGACAAGCGCGTCCTCACGCACTTCGCGGAACGACTGTTCAACAGACTCGACTCGCTCTCCTTTTTGTCCCGCGTCGAGGACAACGGGGTCCCCTCGATAACGCCGATCGTGCAGTGCCAGGCGGCCGACAGCGGCAGGCTCGCCTTCCACCCGGGCGCCTTCGGCGATGAGCTGAAAAAGCTGAAAGCGGGATCGACCGTGTCGGTTCTCTGCCTGTCCATGGAAATGGAAAGCGTGATGGTCCGTGGCGTGTTCGAGGGATTCGACCGCTACGCGGGCGTGACGCTGGGAGTCGTCTCCATAGAACGGGTATACAATTCAATGCCCAGCAACAACGGGTGGATCTATCCCGTTACACCGCTGGAACCGGTGGTTCACTTTTAGGCTTTTGCGGCCGTCTGAGCGGCGGGAGGAGCAAGCACCATGACAAAAGCTCGGGAAAGGTACGAAAAGTTTTTCTACACGCGCCGGGAATTTCTTAAAACCACGGGCAGCGCCGCCGTCACGGCTGGGATTGCCGGAACCGGGCTGAACCTTCTCGGTTCTTCTCACGCCTTCGCAGGGAACGGCGTCAGGGCGGGAGCTCCCCCCGGTACGGGAACGCCGGGCGGCGTCAGCCAATCGGCGGGCCGGCCGAACATTATTTTTATTCTCGCCGACGACCACCGCTGGGATCATTTCAGCTGCATGGGTCATCCCTTCCTGGAAACGCCGAACCTGGACAGGATCGCCGAAGAAGGCGTGATGTTCGAAAACACCTTCGTCACCACCTCGCTGTGCAGTCCGTCGAGAGCCAGTTTTCTCACGGGGCAGTACGCCCACCGCCACGGCGTGGTCACCAACCACACGCCATGGAATAACGATAACACCACGTTCATGGAATACCTGAAAGCCATCGGCTACGACACGGCGTTCATCGGCAAGTGGCACATGCCGGGGAAGGAACTTCCCAGGCTTCGGGGTCTCGATCGCTTCATAACGTTCACAAAAGAAGGCGGCCAGGGCGTGTATTACGACTGTCCGCTTATCATCGACGGCGTGGAGACGCCGCGACCGGGCAAGTACATAACCGAAGACCTGACCGACTTCGCCCTGGAATTCGTCAGGCGGCCAAGGACCAGCCCGTTCTGTCTCTACCTGTCGCACAAGGCGGTTCACTTCGGATTCAGGCCGCCCGAACATCTTCGTGGAACGTACAAGGGAATCGATCTTCAGCTTCCGCCTGAATCGAACACCTTCAACACCTACACCAGAAACCACATGTTCGTGGGCGCCCCCATTCCCATGAACGCCCTGTACCGCGGCTACTGTGAAACCGTCCTTTCCGTGGACGAACAGACGGGCAGGCTTATCGACGCGCTGGAAGCCATGAACGTGCTGGATAACACCATTATCATCTACGCGGGCGACAACGGCCACTTTTGGGGCGAACGGGGCCTCTACGACAAGCGCCTCGCCTTCGAGGAATCCATACGTATTCCTTTCTTTGTCCGGTATCCGGGCGGTATCAGCAGACCGGGACGCAGGGTGCGGGACATGGCGCTCAATATCGACCTTGCTCCCACCCTGCTCGACATGCTGGGAATTCCCCTGCCGGATGAAATGCAGGGCGTGAGTCTCGCGCCGGCGTTTCAGGATCCCGACGCTTCGCTGCGGTCCAGCTTTCTTTACGAACATTTCCCGGTTTATCCCATTCCCATTCCGGGAATGACGGCGGTGCGCACCGACGATTACAAGTACATCACCTATCACGACAACGTCCGCCCCGCGGAACTGTACGATCTACGGCACGATCCGGGGGAGAAACACAATATCGTCAATAATCCCGGGATACAGGACCTCCGTTCGGAACTCGAAGCGGAACTGGAACGATTGAAACGGGAAACCGGTTACCGCTATTTCACCCGGGGCTGAAACCCGGCATCATCACACCGCCATGGGAGGCGCGCCATGAAACAACGCCATATTCTCATACGGATGGTCCTCCCGGCCGTCATCACGCTGGGAGTCATGGTTGTTTCCAGTAATGTGTACAATCTGTCCGGAACATTACGGCCCGGCGGTCTTCAGACAGTCGTTGTTCTCGTTTCGGCGTTTCTCATGTTCGCCAGCATCTGGCTGGGACCGCTTTTCGTGAATACCTTCGCGTTTTTCAACGGGGCGTCGGGTCCCGAACGGCTGGCGGCAAGCTTTGTCGCCCCGGCGGCATGGATAGCGAAAACCTATACCTACTTCATCGGCATCTATTCCTTCGGCGAACTGGCGTTCCTGATCCTGCACCCGCTCATTCTGGGCAACATAGGCGTGAATCTCCTCTGCGTGGGCATCTCGGAGTTGTTCTGCCGCCGAAAAATGAGGTCGCGTGGCGAACCGGTCCCGCTCTTCGCCGCGCCCAACACGCTCGCTCTCGTGGCAGGTTTGCTCATAACCTTCGCCGGTCTGTGGA
>DSBH01000057.1 GCA_011056825.1 Deltaproteobacteria bacterium
CCTTCATGTCAAGGAGGAGTTTCTCCACGCACGCCTGTCGCCGACGATCCGCCTCCCGCCACGTGGCCGCCGTTTTGCGTATACATTACAAGACGTTATTACTCGCGGCGCGGGTTCATTCACGAATCATCCGGCAGCACCCCTTCGCGACGTCCCCTGTCCCTGAAACGGGCGGCCCTGTCTTCATCGCCAACCTGTTCGCAACAGACTATAAGGCTTAAATAATAAAAAGGATTGTGAGGATCCGCCGAAACGGCTCTTTCGAATTCACCGATCGCCTCGCGAACCAGTCCTTCCCTGAGCATCATGTTGGCAAGCCGGTTTCGAAATGCACCCCGGGATGAAGGATCGATCACGCATGCCTCGTCGTAAACGTTTCGGGCGTCCTCGATTTTCCCCTGCCGCAGGTACAGGTCCCCCAGGGAACATCGATAAAGGGGGTTATCGCGGTCGGCGTCGATCGATCGCCCCCGCGACGCCTCGGCCCTGTCCCAACGCCCCGCCTCTTCATACGCGTCGGCTATCCTGTCGTAAACCATGGGACCGTCGCCGGGTTCCAGGCGGACAGCCTCGGCGCAGGCCTGCTCGGCCGTTTCGTACCGGCCGATTCCCACGGCGGCCACGCCCTTGTTCAGGTGATAAAGCGGCATATCGGCTTCCATTTCCACGAGCGTCGAAAACACCTGGAAGGCCCGTTCATGTTTTCCACTTCTGAGACAGGCGTCACCCAGCGTCGCCAGGAGGGCCGTTTCATCGGGATAGACCTCGGCCGCCCGTTCACAGAGATGAACAAGCTTACCGTATTCACACATTTCACGGTAGGTCTTCACCAGTTCATCGTAGGCGAAACCCGTAAAAACATTCCTGGCGAGTTCCCGCTCAAGAAGCCGTTCAAGCCATTCGAGCGCCTTGTCGGTGTTCCCCATATCGCGATAGACCCAGGCAATGGAAAAAAGCAGGGAATCATTGCCCGGATTCATTTCAAGAAGCTTCTCATACAATGCCAGGGCTTCCTCGTGCCTTCCATCCCTGACACAGTAATCTGCATAGTCGTAAAGATCGTTGTAGCCCGGCGATTGCATGCCAGTCATTATCTCCTTTTTTCAAACGGAATCGCTGAGCTTCCGGGAACCACGACACCGCCGCACTTCCACGTGCCCCATTGTTTAAATCGTAGTAACTCGCCGTCGATATTGCAACCGAATAATGTTTTCACGGAAACCGGAGATTTCACCGGGCATGACGGCACGGGATAAATTGAAAGAAATGAAGCCTGCAATAACAAAAGACGCGGCGATGAAAATATCGCCGCCTGCCGGTCAGACGGTGATAATCCCTTCACGGATGGCGTACTTGATCAGCTCCGATACACTGCTGATACACAGTTTTTCCATGATGTTGCGGCGGTGCGCTTCGACGGTTTTGGGGCTGATGCCCAGCTTGGAAGCAATCTCCCGGACGGAAAGATCTTCCGCCAGTTCCCGAAATACTTCGCGTTCCCGGCGCGTCAGGCACGCGCTTCCCGCGGATCTCGGCAGGCACGGTTTCCCGGTTTTTTTATCCACGACTACGCCGGCGATCTTGGGACTCAGGTAGATTTTGCCCGCCACGACTGAACGGACGGCAACGACAAGTTCTTCAAAAGCGCAATCCTTGAGCAGGTATCCCGACGCACCGGCTTCGAGCATACCGGAAACGAAAAGGCGGTCGGAGTACATAGACAACGCTATAACCTTAAGCGACGGGGCTTCCTTCAGAATAAGACGGGTAGCGTCGATTCCATTCATGTCCGGCATGGAAATATCCATGATCACCACGTCGGGAGAAAACTGCTTGGCCAGGGCAACGGCATCAACACCGTTTTCCGCCGCGGCGATCACTTCCATGCCCGGTTCTTTTTCGATAAGGGTACGGAGGCCGTCGCGAACTATTTTGTGGTCATCGGCGAGAAGAATCTTGATATTGATCAGCACATGCTTTCCAGGCTGTCAAAGAAGGAATGAACCGCGACGACCGAAAAAGAGAACGGAGCGATTGCGCTGTCGGAAGCTGGAGAAAAACCCGCTCTCGGTCGCTGCCTGGCGTTATGATTCTTTTACGTCGAATAATTCATGTCATCCACCGTTGCAATCAGGTATACTCTGGTTTTAGAGCTTCCTATTCACCGATACCCGTCTCAGGAAATGGATGAGTTTTTAATCCTTTTTACGGGACTCGGCGCCATTGTTTTGTTACGATTCCTGCGGCAGGCGCCTGCCGGATGACTCTTCGTCGACATTTTTCGCTCCCGGGCGCCGGGCGGATGAGGCATCGTAGACAACCATGCGCGTCCTCGTTCCTCCTCCGGGAACGGATTCGACGAAAAACCGACCGCCCAGGAAGCTCACCCGCTCGCGAATACTGAAAAGACCGAATCCCTTCGTCCATTCCCGCGGCGCCTTGAGTATACCCGTATCGATGCCTATACCGTCGTCCTCAATCACGATTTCAAGCTTTTTTCCGCTTGTTTTCATCATGACCAGAACGTTTTCCGCCTTGGCGTGCTTCGTTACGTTCATCAACAGTTCCCCCCGTTTCTGAATTCGTGTCTCAAAATGGAGGTTGCATTACACTACATGGTATGATGAACAATGGCAAGGCAACGGAGGGAGCCCGTAGGGCGACCGGAGTGCCTTGCGCTGGAGTTCGAGAAGGAGCATGCCATGACC
>DSBH01000226.1 GCA_011056825.1 Deltaproteobacteria bacterium
GCCCAGTACCTGGGATGTGAAAAGGAACTGGGAATCAACCGCGACATTACCAATATCAACGGGTCGGGCATCGGTCTCGGCCATCCCGTCGGATCGACGGGCGCGCGCATCATGGTAACACTGCTTTACGCCATGAAGCAGCAGGGGAAAACACTGGGACTGGCGACGCTGTGCGGCGGCGGCGGCGTTTCCATGGCATGCGCCCTTGAAATGCTGTAACCGTTTATATTGTTGCTGTCACGTGGCCCGGGGCCGCGAAACGGTATGAAACGATGACTGGTTCCGGGAGTCGACAGAAAAAATAAATTTTTGGAGATTAAACAGGATATGAAGGAAAAAGAAACATTATCCCGATTCAAGGGAGCCTCCCGTTACGTTCTCGACAATGAACTGGCGAAAATCGTCAACGTGTCGATGGCGCTTGAAATGCCCCTGTTGCTCAAAGGAGAACCGGGGACTGGCAAGACTATGCTGGCTTACGCCATAGCAGAAAACCTGGAAATGCCCCTTATCGTTCTCAACGTGAAGTCCAGTATGAAACTGGTGGACGCGCTCTACCAGTACGATACGCTGACACGGCTGAACGACAGCCGTTTCGGGGATTCAACCAGGGACGTGAGTAACATCGAGGAATACATCCGCATGGGGAAAATCGGCCGGGCATTCACGGCCGACCGGCGGACGGTGCTGCTTATCGACGAAATCGACAAGGCTGATACGGACTTCCAGGACGACATGCTGGACGTACTTGACCAGATGCAATTCGACATCATTGAAGTCGATAAAACAGTCACGGCGCGGCATCGCCCGGTAGTCGTCATTACTTCCAACGCCAAGAAGGATCTTTCCGATCCGTTCCTGGGGAGGTGTAATTTTCACCACATCGCCTTTCCCGACGCCGAAATGATGCAACGCATTCTCAAGGTTCACTTCCCGCGACTCGAGGAAGACCTGATGCAGGCTTCCATCGGCACGTTTTATCGCCTGCGGCAGATTGAAGGCATCGAGAAAAAACCGGCCACCAGGGAATTGATAAACTGGATCAGGGCCCTCACCGCCGACCCGGATTTTAAAATATCGTCGTTGAAACAGGGCAATCCTCCTTACCTGGGCGTGCTTTTCAAGAAAAGTCCCGATCTCGCACTGGCGAATCGTATCTTCGGGGTGAACTGATCAGCCGGCGAAGCGCGGCGCGTGGAGGAAGGAATACGTGTTTTCGGCATTTTTCTTTACCCTGAAAGAGCGCGGAGTGCCCGTCACTCCCACCTCTTTTCTTCGTCTTCACCAGGCCCTGAGCAAGGGACTGGTGTTTTCCGTCGATGATTTCTACTCGGTTGCCCGATCAATTCTGATCAAGAGCGAGCGCTATTTCGATCTCTATGACCAGATTTTCGCTCACTATTTCAGGGGGGCGGACCTGGCCGATCTCGACGAGACGGAACTCGACGAGGTGACCAGGTCCCTGCTTAGTGAGTGGCTGAAAAATCCGAAGGAACTTGCTTCTGTCCTGGGTATTTCCGAAGAACAGTTGAATGCGATGACCCCGGAAGAAGTGGTGCAGTATTTTCTCGACCGTCTCAAGGACCAGACGGAAGAACATCACGGCGGGTCCAAGTGGATCGGTACGGGTGGATCGTCGCCCGTGGGCCATTCCGGGTTTCATCCAGGCGGGATGCGCGTGGGCGGCGTGTCAAAGAATAAATCGGCTGTGCAAGTGGCAATGGACCGCCGGTACAAGGATTACTCGCAGGACGGGCCGCTTACCCAGTCACAGATGGGCGAGGCATTAAAACGACTGCGCCGGATGGCGCCGGAAGGTCCCAGGGACGTGGTCAACGTTGAGAAGACGATCTACGAAACCATGCGCAATGCCGGTGAAATCGAGATCATGTTTGACCGGCGCCTGATGGACCGGCTCAAGGTCATTCTCATGATCGACAACGGCGGTTGGTCCATGGATCCCTATATTCACGTGGTGAAAACCCTTTTTGATTACGCCAGGAACCAGTTCAAGGACCTGACCACCTATTATTTTCACAACACCATCTATGACGAGATCTGGCTCGATCCGCCCCGGCGGCGGAAACCTGAATCGGTGCTCGACATCGCGGCCAGGGATCCGGAAACCAGGATCATCATTGTGGGCGATGCCAGCATGGCCCAGTACGAACTGGTTTCAAAAGGCGGGTCCATTTATTTTGGAACGTCATCCCGCACGCCAAGCATCGAAAATCTTCGCCTGCTGGCTGATACGTTCAGGCACGTGGTATGGATGAATCCCGCTCCTCTTGACGAATGGGAATTTGTCTGGACCATAAGCGCCATTCGGCGCATTTTCCCCATGTTTCCCCTGACACTGGACGGGCTCGACGAGGCCGTCCAGTATCTTACGGCCCGTCACTGACATACCCGACGGCCTGGTGGCGCTCGTCAGCGGTTTTCCCCGTGGGAAGCGAGATCCCGGAAGTACTCCGCGATATTTTCGCAGTGGTCTGACATACGTTCAAGATTTGCCAGAATGCCGATGAATATAGGCCCCGCTTCGGCCCGGCAGATTTCGCGGTAATAGCGGTCCAGGTGCCTCATGTTCGCGTCCGCCACCATGTGGTCGACCAGATCCTCGCGGGTGAAAATGTCGA
>DSBH01000180.1 GCA_011056825.1 Deltaproteobacteria bacterium
CATATATATAACGTGTGCTTCTGAAGACGGAAAGCCGCGGTCGCTGCGCTGTCCCGCGGATTTTACCGCGTACCCTGTTTTTCCGTCTCTCTCTGTTTTTTTTCAATCTCTTTTCAAAAGACACAACCCATTGCTCCTCTTAGGTTATCCCGCCTTATGCGCCAGCCGATTTCCCGACTTTGCGGCGCACCGCTTCCCCGGCGTATCGTATGCCCTTTCCCTTGTAAGGTTCGGGCTTTTTAAGTGCGCGAATTTCGGACGCCACACGGCCCACCATTTCCTTATCGATGCCGCTGATGGTAACGCCGACCTGCTTTTCGATCGAGACGGTTATTCCGTCGGGAACCGGGTATTCCACGGGTTTTGAAAAACCGAGCAACAGCTTGAGCGTGCTTCCTTCAATTTCGCCGCGGTAACCTACACCGACGATCTCGAGACGCTTTTCGTATCCCTTGCTGACACCCTGCACCATGTTGAACAACAGCGTTCTGGCGAGACCCTGAAAGGCCCTCCCGCGACGGTTGTCAGCCCGCCTTGCTACGTTGATTTTACCGTCGTCAATGGTGATATCGACATCCCGGGGCAACGGCCGCTCCAAGGCGCCTTTCGGACCTTCAACCTTGACAAGCCCGTTCTCCACGGCAACGGCAACCTTTTCCGGTATTGGTATCGGCTCTTTACCTATCCTCGACATGAATGCTTCTCCCGATTACAACTCGCACCGTCTACCAGACGCTGCAGATCAATTCTCCGCCCACGTTGAGTGCGCGCGCCTCCTTGTCGGTCATTATTCCCTTCGACGTGGAAACTATCGCCACTCCATATCCGTTGAGCACCGGAGGAATCTCGCGGCTTTGCGAGTACACACGGCGACTGGGCTTGCTGATTCTTTGCAGGTCTCTGATGACCTGGCCCTTCGAGGAAGAATATTTTAAATATATCCTCAATACGCTATGCCCGGTGCGATGATCCTTCTTGACATCGTATCCGTTGATGTAGCCGGTTCTCTTTAACACCTTCGCAATCTCGGTGTTCATTTTCGACATGAGAACATCGACACTCTTGAATTTGTTACGATTCGCGTTTCGTATACGCGTCAGCATATCAGCTATCGGATCCGTTACGGCCATACCTTAACCCCTCACCAGCTTGCCTTGATCATGCCGGGAATTTCCCCGTTAAGCGCACGCTTGCGCAGGCATATACGGCACATGTCAAATTTGCGATAGTACGCGCGCGACCGTCCACAGAGAGGACAGCGGTTGTACTCCCGAACGGGAAACTTGTTTTTCCTTTTGGATTTCACCATCAAGGATGTTTTTGCCACTCTCGATCCTCCGTCCGAATGCTAGTTTCGAAAAGCGAGGCCCATCATGCGGAGCAATTCCCGCGCCTCGTCGTCCGTCCTGGCAGTCGTTACAATAGTTACGTTCATCCCGAACACCTTGTCTATCTTGTCATAGTCCGTCTCGGGAAAAATATAATGCTCGGCGACACCCGTCGAAAAATTTCCTCTACCGTCAAAGGAACGGGGCGAGATACCCCTGAAATCACGTATCCGGGGGATTGCTACATTGGCGAAACGGTCAAAGAACTCGTACATACGATCGCCCCGAAGCGTCACCATGCATCCTATCGACATGCCCTTTCGCAGCTTGAAGGTCGCGATCGATTTTCTCGCTTTCGTCACCACCGGCCGCTGACCCGTAATCATGGAAAGATCCGAAATGGCCGAGTCGAGAAGTTTCACGTTTTGAATCGCCTCGCCCAGTCCGATATTTACCACTATCTTCTCGAGCCGGGGGACCTGCATGATATTCTTGTAGCCGAACTCTTTCTTCAGAGTGGGAACGACTTCAGTTTTGTAATATTCCCTTAATCTCGCCATCGATACATCCCCTGACTATTCATCCAGAATCTCTCCGCATTTACTGCAGACGCGGACTTTTTTTCCGTCCTGAAGCACCCTATGACCCACGCGGACTTCCTTTTCGCACTTACTGCAGACCACCAGGACATTCGACACGTGAATCGAACCTTCCTTCTGCAGAATACCGCCTTTGCCCTTGGCGTCGGGACGCTGGTGCTTCTTCACGAAGTTCACTTTTTCCACAACGACCCTGTTCTTATCTTTCAGGATCTTGAGGACTTTGCCGGTCTTGCCTTTTTCTTTGCCGGCTATTACTTTTACCGTATCGCCTTTTCGTACGTACATGTGCCGTTTCCCGTCGTTTTTGCGCGCCCTCATATGGCTTCAGGCGCCAGTGACACGATTTTCATGAATTGCCTGGCGCGTAATTCACGGGCCACGGGCCCGAATATCCGTGTTCCCACGGGTTCCATGTTATCGTTAATGAGGACAGCCGCGTTATCATCGAACTTGAGATAGGTACCGTCTTCACGTCCCACCTCTTTGACCGTTCGAACCACGACGGCCTTCATCACGTCGCCCTTCTTCACCTTGCCGTTCGGAATGGCCTCTTTCACCGAAACGATGATTACGTCGCCCACACGCGCGTACCGCCTTCTCGAACCGCCAAGGACCTTGATGCAACTGACCCGCTTGGCCCCTGAATTATCCGCCACGTTCAAGGATGTCTGCATTTGTATCATAAGACTACCTCATCC
>DSBH01000260.1 GCA_011056825.1 Deltaproteobacteria bacterium
GGCTATGAGACGATCCCGGTCACACTGCCGCCGCTCAACCCGCCGTCGGCGGAAGGCGATGACCATGACGAACAGGTGGATAGCGTCATTAATAATGTTCTCATCGGCCTGGGCTACATGGAAGTCATTCACTACAGTTTCACCTCGCCCGAGTCGAGCCGCCTGCTGGGCTTTCCCGAAGACCATGAATCATGGAAGTTTGTAACCATAGAAAATCCCCTGACGGAAGACACTTCCGTCATGAGGACGAATCTTGTGTATGGTCTGCTCGGGTCGATGCGCAGAAACATGAACGCGGGCAACAGCGATCTCAAATTTTTCGAAGCCGGGAAAATATTTATCAGGACGGAAACAGGGAAGCTGCCAAGGGAGACAAAACGGATCGCCGGGCTGCTCACGGGCGCCCGATATGAAAAATCCTGGCGATTTACCGAAACGCCGGTTGACTTTTACGATATGAAGGGCTGCCTGGAAACGCTCTTCGAAGCCCTGGGCATCGGAGAAGCCCGATTCGAACCGGATCCGGCCGTTTCTTTTCTTCATCCAGGGCGGTCCGCCGCGGTTCTTTTCGGAAGCAACCGTGCCGGCGTGATTGGCGAGGTCCATCCTGATGTCCTCGCGCGCATGGATTTGCCCCAGACCGCCTTCGTATTTGAACTGGATCACGATGCCCTTATAAATGCGGCCTCACCGCGCAGGCGTTTTCAGGAAATTCCGCGTTTTCCGGCTGTTGCCAGGGATGTTGCCTTTCTGATAGATCGAAACATCACGGCGGATCAACTATGCTCACCCTGCCTCGATGCAGGTGAAGAATTACTTGAAAGTGTTCATGTATTTGATGTATACTCCGGCTCCAGTGTGCCGAAAGACATGAAGAGTCTGGCCCTGAGATTCACGTACCGGTCACCGTCGAAAACCTTGGCGGACAGCGATGTCAGTGATGTTCATCGCCGTATCGTCGACGAAATCATAAAGGCATCGGGCGCAAAAGTCCGGGGCATTGATTAAAAGAGCAGGCGCGAAGGAGAAGAACGATGACGAAAGCCGATATCATTCAGGACGTCTACAACAAGCTCGGTTTTTCAAAGAGGGATTCGGCGCGTATTGTCGAGTCAGTTTTCGACATCATGAAGGAAACGCTCGCCCGTGGAGAAAAAATCAAGATCTCGGGATTCGGCAATTTTGTCGTGAACGACAAGCGCTCGCGCAAGGGACGGAATCCACAGACAGGCGAAACCATAGAGATTTCAAGGCGAAGGGTACTGACCTTCAAGGCAAGCCAGGTTCTGAGAAACTCACTGAACCAATAACCTGACACGAAAAGCGGCTGTTGTAAGGGGGGCTTCGCACCATTGGGCGTAACGATTCCCGACAAGGTCTATTTTCGAATCGGGGAAGTCGGAAGAATTCTCGGGGTGGAACCCTACGTGATTCGCTACTGGGAGTCAGAATTTAAATCCGTCCGCCCCATGCGGACGCGGTCGGACCAGCGGCTGTACCGGCGGCACGACATCGAGGAACTCCTCACGATCAAGAACCTGCTTTACCGGGACAAATTCACCATAGCGGGAGCGAAAAAAAAGCTCTACGCCGGCAAAAGCGCCCCGCCGGAACAGGGGAAAGGTTCTTCCGAAAATATTCTGAATGAAATCAAAAAAGAGTTGCAGGCTATGCGCGACATGCTGGCCTGATCCGGCATTTCTTTTTCTCGACAAAAAAACCCGACCGCTTTCGGCCGGGTTTTTCAATGTCGTGAAAACGGTATGTACCCGGCTTATTTACCTTTCGATTTCCGCTTTGAGGCCTTGAGCGGATTAACTTTCTGGGTGACGGATTTGATATCCTGCTGCACGTGCGTCGCGCTTGAACAGCGACCGTAAGCCCATTTCGCCGCGGGATCAGGGTAAAGCATGCAGTAGATGCCTCCCTCGTATTCCATCATCTTCTCGCAGCCGTTGCACTGCTCGACGATGGGATGACAGGAACCACCGTTGAAACTGCATCCCTTCTTGGTCATAAAAACGCATTCTCTTCCCGCCTTTACCGTTTCACAAATCATCTTTCATATTCCTCTCTTATATATGTTTTTTGCATAAAAAACCGGCGCGCCGCGTAAGTTGCCGCCGCACCGGATCGTAAAGCACCCTGAACAGCTTCCCGGCCGTCGGTTGAACGGGCGCGGAAATATCAAAAAAATTAACGCCCGTCAATAAAAAACTTCAACGCCCGAAAAAATCCGCATTCCACGCCGGGGGAAAAGCTGTGTCCTTTCAATTGACTTCGCAGGTTAATAGTGCTAGGTATTCGCAGGCTTTCAGACAGGAGCATGCTTCCGGACGATTATGGACACACTACAATCAGACAGGCGCAATATCGGGACGATCGTGCGCGTGTTTTTTCGATCACTCCTGATAAACGCATCCTGGAATTATTCAAAAATGCAGAATATCGGGTTCGCTTACGCGATCGCCCCCGCACAAGCCCGTGCTGAAAATAAAAGCGCTTTTCTTCTGAGACATACGGAATCCTTCAGCACCAATGTGTACATGGTCGGTCCGATTATCGCTTCTGTTCTGAATCGCGAAGAAGCGTTCCGGGGCGCCGA
>DSBH01000049.1 GCA_011056825.1 Deltaproteobacteria bacterium
CCGCTGGAGGAGCTTTGTTTTGATGGTCAGTGTGCCTCTCCCCTGCATGGCGTCGACGGCGTTGACGAAAATATTCAAAAACACCTGTTCGAGTCTGGACTGGTCTCCCATGACATCCGGAAGGTCGTCGGCAAGGTGCGTTTCCACATTGATTCCCAGGAACATGGACTGGTCTTTGACAAGCCCAAGAGAGGTGCGAATAACGCGGTTGATCTGAAGAGGCATCATTTCGCCCGATGGAGAACGGGAAAAATCAAGCAGATTTTGAACAATTTCCTTGCACCGGTTGGCCTGGTAAATAATTTTTTCGACATTTTGACGTTGATTTGCATTTTCTTCCGGAAGGTCCTCGAGCACGAGGTTGCTGTACAGCACGATCCCTCCCAGCGGATTGTTTATCTCGTGAGCCACGCCAGCCGCTATCTGACCCAGCGCTGCGAGCCGTTCACTTTTTGTCAGCTGCTGAAAAACCTTCTTGAGGCGCTCGTCGCGATCCTTGAGAGATTTTGTCATGTTATTGAAGGCGTCGTCGATCATGTCCAGGCCCGACAGAGCCTTGTGCCTGACCTTGTAATCGAGATTTCCTGATGCGATTGCGTCTGTGGCGTCCTTGAGTATGCGGACCCGTTCTATGATGGTCCTGCCGAACCGCCATGAAACGATGAACGCCCCGACCACGCCGAGAAATGTTACAGCGAGAAAGATGAACATGGATGAACGTTTCATGTCCGTATACGTCGCCTCAAGCACACCGGTATACAGCATGCCGATGACATCGCCGGCCGGCGAACGAATGGGCAGGTAGGCGCTGATGTACCAGTCGTTCACGACGAAGGCCCTTCCGATCCAGGCCTCTCCTTTTTCGATCACCGTCCGGTAGACTTCTTCAGACACCGTGGTTCCAACTGCCCTCGTTCCTTCTTTCGTGGTGACGTTCGTGGAAATACGCACGCCGCCCTGAAAAATGGTGGCGAACCCTACTTCGAGTCCGCGATACTGTTCATTTCCGTAAATCGCCCTGACGATACGATCGACGATTTGAAAGTCGTTGTTAAGCAGTATTCCTCCCACGACCGCGCCGACAATATTTCCATCGCGGTCTTTGAGGGGAACGACCGCTCGTGCGACAAGGGCTTCGGCCAGGCGCTCCATCTGGAGGGGCGCAGACTGGGGAGTTTCAATAACGGGAATGTCGACCCGGTCGGCAAGCAGGGGGTTTTCGGACAGCACCTGTTCAACCGGCATCAGTATCGTGGCGGACTGGTGAAGCCCGGTTTCCAGGCACCGTTGCACCAGCGGATCAGCGGTAACGTCTCCCGCCGTCAGTTCGGGATTTGAAATACCCTGGGTTACCCGTCCTTCCCGGTCGACTATAAAAAGCATATCCGGCGGTGCGTGATCAGTATCGCTTTCACCGATGATCCGTTGAACTTCGCAGGGATTTTCAAGCAGAAGTATCTGGCCGCCGTTGCACAATTGAAGCCTCAAGGCAGCCATGCGAAGCTGGAACAAAAGCCGGTCCAGGTCATGTTCGTAGATCAGGCTGGCCGCGTTGATATTGTGTTCTATGGTGCGGTGGACTTCGCCGATGGTGTTTTTGTTGATAAGATGCATGCCGACGGCTGTCGCCACGAGGCCCGTCAGACACGCGGCTGTGAGGAACCCGACAATGAGGAGGCTCTGCAGGTTCATGTTGAAGCGAGGGCGCCGGATCGCTCGTCTGGAAAACATTGTCGTTCCTTGAAAAGATTATTGCTGGAAAGGAATAAGTTTTACATATCACGCGGGAAAAGGGAAATCAATTGATCCCTTAATGTTCGTTTTTCGATGAGCCGGCCGGAACGGCGTCGCGGATCTTGAGTTGAATCGTCGACCCTCCACGCCACCTGTTTACCTGGGGAGTAAAGAGAATATCCATGCGCGATCCCTCGAGCGAACCGAAATAACGGGCGCTGTTGAACCATATGCATTCCCGATCCGTGCCGTTCTCGCTGACGGAAAGTCGGAGATGAGAGCCTCCGGCAACGGTATGGGACGTGACGGAGACATTGTTGGCACGAAGCACCGGTTCGGGATTCATGGCACCGTGTGGCGCGAGCATTTCGAGCTGCGACAGCAGCGGATAATCGATGTCCGCGAGACTGCATTCCGCGTCCACCTGGATCGGCCGGACCGGGTGAACATCGCCGACGCTTTCCCTGACCGCGTCACTGAACAGCCGCGCAAGATCGTCAATGTGTTCTTCCATGATGGACAATCCGACGGCATACCGGTGGCCTCCGAAGGCGGTAAAGAGGGAGGCGCACTTCGATTCAAGGTTTTCGTAAAGATTGAACTCGGCGATGCTTCGTCCCGAACCTTTGCCGACGCCGTCTTTCAGGCTGATGAGGAGGGCGGGGCGGTAATACCGTTCAACCAGGCGCGATGCAACGATGCCGATCACGCCTGGATGCCATTTTTTGGAGGCCAGGACGAAACAGTTGCCCTCGGCGATGCTGCGGTCAGACTCGATCATTTCCAGGATCTCGGTGAGAATTTTTCTCTCTATGTCCTGTCGTTCACGGTTCATCTCGTCGAGACGGCGCGCTAAATGAAGGGCCTC
>DSBH01000249.1 GCA_011056825.1 Deltaproteobacteria bacterium
AGTATCTGCCCCTTGGCAACCACGGTCGCACGCACCAGGAGATTTTCGAGTTCCCTGATGTTGCCGGGCCAGTTATACTGGAGAAACATTTCCATTACTTCTTCGGACACGCCGCCGATTCGCTTGTGGAGTTCCAGGTTAATCTTGGTGAGCAGGTAATCGACCAGGGGCGCCATGTCTTCAGGGCGTTCCCGCAGCGGCGGAATGGTTATGGACACGATATTCAACCGGTAGAAGAGATCGTCCCGGAAGGTGCCTTCCTTGACCAGGTCGTGCATGTTTTTGTTGGTCGCTGCGATGACCCGTGCATGAACCGGAACCCGTTCCTTACCGCCAACCCGTTCGACCTCGCGCTCCTGAAGCACCCTCAGCAGTTTCGCCTGGAGGTTGAGCGACATTTCGCTGATCTCGTCCAGAAACACCGTGCCCTTTCGTGCCAGTTCGAATTTGCCCTGTTTCCGGGCGATCGCCCCGGTGAAAGATCCCTTTTCGTGGCCGAAGAGTTCCGATTCAAGCAACGTCTCCACGATGGCGGAACAATTGACGGCGATGTACGGTTCATCGGGCGACGTGTTGTTGTGAATAACTTTCGCAATCAGTTCCTTCCCTGTCCCGCTTTCGCCCTGTATCAGCACGGTCGCCCTGCTCTGCGCGACCACGCCGATTGTTTTGAATATCTCCCTCATGCGCGGACCGTTGCCGATAATATCGCCGGTCTTAAAGGCACGGTCGGGATCCGTCATGAAATCGTCTATTTTCTTTTCCATCTCCGATGTTTTCAACGCCTTCTTGATGGCAATTTCAAGCTCGTCGATATTGATAGGTTTGTGAATGTAATCAAAGGCCCCCAGTTTCATCGCCGTGATGGTGGTTTCCATGTCGTGGTAGGCGGTAATCATGATCACCTTGACGTTCTCATCTTCTTCCTGCAGGTCTTCCAGAATGGAAAACCCGTCAACGTCGGGTAGACGGACGTCAAGTATAACAACATCGGCGGGTTCCTCGACGAACAGGTTCAGGCCGTCCGTTCCCGTCAGGGCGACGCGCACCTCGTACCCCTCTTCGCTCAAATAGAGATCAAGCGATTCACAGATCGAACTGTCATCGTCTATAACAAGAATGCTCGCCATTGTTTTATGCGCCGGTTCCGGCTTTCCTTTCCGATACGGGCAGGTTGAGGACAACCCTGGTCCCCTCGCCGCTTGTGCTGAATATCTCGATGCGTCCCTGGTGCACGTCCATGATTTTCTTGACCTGGGCGAGACCGAGACCGGTACCGTATTTCTTTCGGCTGAAAAATGGATTAAACAGAGACGGCATCGATGCTTCATCGATGCCACAGCCGTCATCCTTTATCTCGATCGTCACTGAATCGTGATCGTCGGTCGAACGCGACGCCGAGACGGTAATTGTTCCATCCTCGTCCACGGCATCGACGGCGTTCAGCAGTAAATTCAGCAGCGCCTGTGAAAACATTCCCGGATCGACGTCTATCGGCGTCAGATCGTCGTCGTAATGTCTTTGAACCGTGATTCGCTTGTCGGTCAGTCCCTTTTCCACCATGGCCAGCGAGTGCTCCAGAATGGAGACGACCCCGGTCGGCTCTTTCTCCGGATCCGCCGGCTTTGCGAAGAGAAGCACATCCCTGACGAGCTGCGACAGGTGCTCCACTTCCCGCTGAGCTATTTTGAAACGTTTCAGGTCATTCCCCTCTGGTCCCATCCTGCGCTCGAGAATCTGGAGACTCATCTTTATTGAAGAAAGGGCGTTCCTCAGTTCGTGAGCGATTCCCGCAGAGAGATGACCGAGCGCGGCCAGTTTTTCCGTGTCGAATATGGCCTTTTCGAGTTTTCTGATTTCGGTGATATCCTGCTGCACAAGGAGTACGCGCCGGGTTCCCGGAATACGCCGGGGTGTTATGAGCAGCAGCCGCCTCGAACCGTCCAGAGCCGTCACTTCCAGTTGATACGGTTTGAAGACACCGCGCTTGCCGTCCTCCCATCGAGCGGACACGAAATCCCTGTTTTCCGGATCCACAAAATCAAGAAAATGGGTGCCTTTTATTGATTTTTTGTCGGCGATGTTTTCTCTGCTTACATAGTTGATAATGCCCTGTTCGTCGATATCGAATATTTTTTCAGGAAGCGTGTCGATAATCAGCTGCATGTACGAATACAGGCCTTCTATTTCCTCTCTGAGCCTGATATTTGAATCCAGTTCATTCTGAAGCGTTTCCGCGTACTCTTTGAGACTCCGCTCCAGATCTTTTTCCCGCGTTATGTCCTGGAGGGTCTCGATGGCAGCGATAATATTCCCTTTCTCGTCGTATATGGGGGCGGCGAGGAAATAAAGGTGACGGTTTTTCCCTCCGAGGTTTTCAAAGTGATCGTACGCTTCATAGGCGTCCCGGACTGTTTTCGATTTCTGCACTCGTTTTGTTCCGTAATAATCGTCGAGAATCTCGATATTACCATCGACGATGATATCCGCCATAAGCGGACGCATCTTTTGGTACAGCGGCAGGTGATGCCGGTTCGTACCGATCATGTCTTTCGAATTATAGCCGGTCAGCTCGGCAAGCGCCCTGTTCCAGAG
>DSBH01000065.1 GCA_011056825.1 Deltaproteobacteria bacterium
AGAAACACGGCGCCGTTTCCCGCGAGACGGCCGAATACATGGCCCGCGGCGTGAAAACATCTTCCGGCGTCGACCTGGGGCTTTCAACCACGGGCATCGCCGGTCCTGCCGGGGGAAGCGATGAAAAACCGGTAGGCACGGTTTACATTGCTCTCGCCGCTCCCGACAGTATTTTCTGCCGGAAATTAAGCCTTCGCTGGGGGCGGCGCGGCATCAAGGAGATCGGCGCGCAAATGGCGCTTGACATGGCGAGGAGGTACTTGACAGGAGGGGCCGTCTGTGATGAATAATGAACATGTGCGTGCCTTCCTCGCGGCTGAACTTCCCGACCGTATACTTGAACACCTGGAGCGGATTCAGAACAGCCTGAAGGAGTCGATCGACGGAGTCCGGTGGGTGAACCCCGCCGGCATTCACCTGACGCTTAAATTTTTCGGTTCTATTGAGACGAAAGCGATCGGAATTGTTTCAGAGGTTGTGCGGAAACGCGCGGCCCTCGAGCACAACATGGTTCTTGCCCCGGCTGATACCGGCGTATTTCCGAACACGAACAGACCCCGCGTCCTGTGGGTCGGCCTGCGAGGGGATATCGATGCGCTGTCGAGGCTCCAGGCGGCAATCGAAGAGGATCTTGAAACACGGGGCTTCCCCCGGGAGTCACGACCGTTTCGTCCTCACCTCACGTTGGGAAGGGTGCGGCAGCCGCGGGGCCAGATTCCGGGATTGGCGGACGCGCTGAGCCGTGCGGCCGCCGAACCGGACGGGGAATTACCCTTGTTGACGGTTGACGGTCTGACGCTCTTCAGAAGCGACCTGACGCAGCACGGTGCCGTATATACCCGGCTGGAACGGTATCCTTTCGGGGAAGCGGCGCCGGAAGACCGGGAAGAATAATAAAGAAAAAAGCCGGCGTGACAAAGATGCCGGATTAAGGTGATTGTGCGGAGGAATCGTAAAACTGTTTATTACTTCGAAAGGGGAAATATAATATGGGATCAAATCCGGAACGCGGGAAAGCCGTTGACCTGGCGATAGCCCAGATAGAAAAACAGTTCGGCAAAGGGTCGATCATGCGGCTGGGAAGCGACGAGGCGGTCGCGGACATCCCCGCCATTCCAACGGGCGCGCTCAGCCTCGACATCGCACTGGGCGTCGGCGGCATACCACGGGGCAGGATCGTGGAGATCTACGGTCCCGAATCAGGCGGCAAAACGACGCTTGCACTTCACGTGGTGGCCGAGGCGCAGAAAGACGGAGGGCTGGCGGCGTTCATCGACGCCGAACACGCCCTCGACGTCACCTACGCGAGAAAGATTGGCGTCGATACGGATGATCTGCTGATTTCCCAGCCCGATTCGGGCGAGCAGGCGCTGGAGATCGCCGAGGTTCTCGTCAGAAGCGGGGCGCTGGACGTTCTCGTCGTCGATTCCGTTGCCGCCCTGGTTCCCCGTTCCGAGCTTGAGGGCGACATGGGGGACGCCCAGATGGGGTTGCAGGCCCGCCTCATGTCACAGGCGCTGAGAAAACTCACAGGCAGCATCAGCCGTTCAAAAACGACGGTCATCTTCATCAATCAGCTCAGAATGAAAATCGGCACCTTCTTCGGCAACCCGGAGACGACCACCGGCGGCAACGCGCTCAAGTTTTATGCTTCCATGCGCCTGGACATTCGTAAAACCACGCCCATCAAGGTCGGACAGGACACGATCGGAAACCGGACCCGCGTTAAAATCGTCAAGAACAAGGTGGCGCCGCCCTTCAGGGAGGCCGAGTTCGATATTATTTTCGGCGACGGCATATCCCGCGAAGGGGATCTGCTTGATCTTGCCGCGGACAACGGAATCATCGAAAAGGCGGGCGCCTGGTATTCCTACCGGGGTGAGCGGATCGGCCAGGGGAGAGAAAACGTAAAGGCCTTTCTGAAAGACAATCCCGATATCTGCACCGCCGTTGAAGCGGAACTGCGGGAAAAATTCAATCTTCACCCGCGGAAAAAGGCAAACGAAGTCGAAGAGGAGTAACCCACGGATCGGAAACTGTACGAGGCCGCGCTGGCCGCGGCGTTCCGACTTCTCGCGCGCCGTTCCCGGAGCGTGGCGGAGCTTTCCGCCCGCCTTCGGGACAAGGGCTATTCAGAGTCCGTTTCAACCTCAGTCATTGACCGGCTCAAGGAACTGAACTATCTCGACGACGCCGCCGTCGCCAGGCAGTGGGCGCGGAGCTACGCGGTCAACAATCTCTGGGGAGACCGCAAGATCGCCTACCGGCTGCGCGAGATGGGCATCGGCAGCGAACTCGTCGATGACGCCATAGCCGAGATAAGACAGGAGTTCCCGCAGCGTAAAGCAGTCATCGGGATCATTCGAAAACGCTTTCCCGGCCGATTGACAGGGCGGTCGATTTCCGCTAAGGATGAGCAGCGGCTGGTAAGACACCTGCTCTCGAAGGGCTTTTCACCGCCGCTGATTTTCGAGGTGCTGGCGGAGCCGGCCGAGGAGGACGACAGTGCTGAAGGGCAGTGAGATCAGAAAAAGATTTCTCGATTATTTTGAAGAACGGGGACACACGGTGGTTCCCAGTTCATCCCTCG
>DSBH01000303.1 GCA_011056825.1 Deltaproteobacteria bacterium
CCGTATCCAGTTCGCGAAGAAGTCAGGGAGAGATGAACTGGCGAGAATAGAAATGAAACTGGCGGGAACCGTCGGCTCAACCAGGGTTGCCGTGTATATGAAACGCAGCGGCGGTGACTGGGTCGTTGCTTCCATTCAATACGTGGAAACTGCAACGGGCAGGGAGCGTCCCCTTTCCAGGCTCTAGGGATATCTCTCCTTTCGCGCGGTTCGGAGCGTGATAGAAGTCCTTGCGGTTAAAGATATACGAGAATGTGTTTAGCGATTATGTCAAAATTTCTTTTTACCGCTTCTTTCCCCTGAATGATATTGAGGTGTCCCGGTAAAAGATAGTCGACGTCCATCAGGGACAGACGCTGAATACTATCTTTCAGGAGTTGCGGATTGCCGCCGGGAAAGTCGGTGCGTCCGACGTTCTGGTTAAAAACGACATCTCCGCAGAAAAGGGCCTTTTTCGCGGGCCAGTAAAGGGCCAGTGAGCCAGGAGAGTGACCCGGGACACGAATGATTTCGAAAGACTCGCCGCCGAATTCGACGGGGCCGGCTTCAAGGACGCGATCGATGGGAACATCGGGAGCCGGAAACCCGAACAGGTCGAACATTTCCCTTCCCATTTCGTTGTAAAAATCGATTTCTTCCCGCAGCATGCAGATGGTTGACTTTCCCTCCGAAGAGAATATCTCGGAAGCTTCAAAATGATCCGGATGGGAATGGGTGTTGATGACATACTTGATGTCGTCCCGGGTGACGCCGTCCCCCTCCAGGCGCACCAGCAGATCGGGAAGGAAATCAGACAAACCGGGGTCTATGAGGGCGTTCACGCCGCCCGCAATGTAATAACTGTTGCAGTTGTTTTCGAAGGGGTTGTTCCATTCGTACACATAGAGGTCGTCAATAAGTTTCATGTTCAATTCCTTCCCGGCGGATCACTGCCGAACAATCGGCTGTTTTTCGCCTGTCACCGTTTCGGCAGGTATTTTAAAGGGTCAACCGGACGATTGTTTCGTCTCATTTCAAAATACAACGTGTAGTTTCCCTTTTCTTCATTTTTGCCTGGAATGCCGATGATTTCACCCCGGGAGACCCGTTGACCCGTGGTAATATCCCTGTTCTCCAACTGGGAGTATATCGTCATGTAGTCGGCGCCGTGCCTGATGATTATCGTTTCACCGTAAAATTTTATGGGAGCGGAGTGAAGGACGGTTCCCTCCTCCACAGCCGTGACCGGGTCGGGGTTCTTCGATTCAAAGGTGATGCCGTTCATCCGAATACCGTCCGGCCTGGCGCCGAACCGCGACGTGACGGTGCCGGAAAAGGGCCACTGGAAACGCGGGGGAGTGTCGACGTGATTCGGTTGTCTCTTCAGTTCCGTACTCGCCTTTTTTTCAGCGTGAACGTCTCGGTCCCGAGGAGGAGAAGCTTCACGCTTCGATGAAGGGGCGAGGTTTTGTTCCTGTACCGCAGCCGGCGCCGCCGACTGTTTCTTCACGGCCTCCGTTCTTTCCAGCCTTCGCGGTGCAGCGGCGTCGGGAATGAACAACACACTGTCTTTTTTAACAAGGTGAACGTCGTGAATATTGTTTGCCCGGGCTATGTTTTCCGGCGTCGTGTCGTAAAGGCGGGCGATTTCAGACAGCGTCTCATTCGGCTGGACCCGGTGATAGACGCCCTTGACGCGTTCAGTCGTGGCACAGCCCGCGGCCGCCGTCAACACCGCTAAAAAAATTGCGGCAAGTACATGAATTCGCGTAATTCTTCGCATCACCACTTATAATAAACGTGAAAGGACCAAAAATCCACCGATAAGCAGCACCGTGAACAGAATGGTCATAAGGTTGAAGTATCGTTCGATAAACCTGCGAATACCTTCACCGTATCGATAAATAAGCGCCCCGACGAGGAAAAATCTGGCCGCCCGACCGACGGCGGAGGCGGCCATAAATATTGCGAAGTCTATTTTAAAAGCGCCACCGGCGATCGTGAATACTTTATACGGCATGGGCGTGAATCCCGCCACGATAACGGCCCAGGCGTTGTGCCGGTTATAAAGGTCGGCAATTTGGTCATACCTGGCGCCGAGTCCATAGAACGTAATGATTTTTATTCCTGCCGTTTCCATGAACTCGTACCCGATGGCGTATCCCGCGGCGCCGCCGACCACCGATCCCGCGAGACATATCAGGGCGTACCTGAAGGCCCGCGTGGGTATGGACAAAGCAAGCGCGATGAGAAGAACATCGGGGGGAACCGGGAAAAAACTTGATTCCGCGAAGGCAAGAAAAAAAAGCGCCCACGAACCGTAGGGTGTTTCGGCCCAGTGGAGCACCCAGTCATAGAGCCTCCTTATCATGGATCAATTCAGCCTTTCCATCCATATTCGCCGATCAGATTGACGAAACGACATCCTCCCAGGTCTTCGTATTCCAGGTCGTCCGGCAATGTGCCTCGTACAACCCTTACAAGTTTCTGTTCGCGCGCGCCGCCGACGGGTATTACGAGCCGTCCTCCCCGTGCCAGCTGTTCGATGTAGGTACGCGGAATGTCCGGGGCTCCGGCTGTGACTATAATCGCGTCATAAGGAGCCTCGTC
>DSBH01000173.1 GCA_011056825.1 Deltaproteobacteria bacterium
CGTGCCCCACTTGAGACTTTCCATGGCCCGGCGAAGCAGACCTTCCGTTGCTGTCGCCACTTCCACGGCGACAGCTCCCAGACACTCATCATCAACCATTATGGGATAGGCCAGACCGTAACGAGAAGCCCCATCGGCGCGGGCCAACTCGACGAGCATTCCCTCTCCCTCGGCCAGGGTCTGCTCAAGCACATCGGCCAGGCGTTCGCCTTCAGCCCCGCCCTCGGGCCAGGAAGCAACAGGAAGGAAGCGCTGTGTGGTTGAATCGACGAGTATCAGGATAGCCTGAACGCAACCCCGGATTGACGCGCATTGAATGGCAAGCCACGACGACGCAAAGGTTTCCCGGTCTGTCGCACCTTCAAGGCTCTCCCAGTCTGTTACCGTTGTTTGTAGTTCTTCTGCCAGATAGTCGGCACGAGATTCCATTGTTGTTACCTGCCCCCGGCACGTCCCGGTTCTGTAGCGTTACAGAACCAGGGGACTCTCACCAACCGGGGAACACCGGAGATACCGGCATGGCAATCAGGCATTTCCCCCGCCTGCGGGATTGATCTCGCCAGTTTCAAGGCTGATCTCGCCGTAACGCTCCTCGTACTGGCGAATAACATTTGCCAGAAGCAGACTCATGCGCTTCGCCGCAAAGGGATTCAAAATGATGCGGTCGCTCATATCCACAGTAAGTTCTCGCTGTTCCGGATTCCAGGTCTTGTTTATTCCGAAAAGAACGGTAAATTCCTCGCGGGTACTCGAAACGTTGCACACATTGGCGTAACTGGTGCTCATCTTCGCCACTTCCCACTTAATGGTGGTTTTCATGTCCTCGGAACCGGCTCCGGGAACTTCCTGAGTCACATCATTATCTTTCTTCTGTGCTGTCATGCTCTCTGCCCTCCTGGATTGAAAAAAGTATCGGAGAATGATTTCCTCCCCGCTATCCGTTGAATGTATATCATCACCTGGTCTCTGTCAACGAAACCCTTCAGAAAACAGCGTTTTGGGGTTGCATCGGACGCTCTTTTTGCATGAAGGAAAAAGCGCGTTCTCAGCCCCCGTCTCCCCGGACCCCCGTCACAAGAATAAAGGGCATCTCCAGGTTGATAATCCTGCTCTCAATATTCGAAAATCCAAGCTCTTCCAGGTAGCGGACATAGAAATCACTCGCCCGGTAACTGTGAAAAAAAATGAGAAAGGGAAGGATGGAATGGCCCGGCGACAGGGCGCCGGGCACATAGGCCGCCCGCTCAAAGATCACCATGGCGCCGCCCGGTTCCAGGGCACGGGCGCCCTTTTTCATGAGATCCCGGGCAAGGTCATCGGGCCAGTCGTGCAGCATGGACTTGAAGGTAACCAGGTCAAATCCGCCGGGCAGGTCATCGGTTGCAGCGTTGCCCGTCACGAAATCGATACGGCTTCGCTCGGGCTCGCCTGCCAGGTGATTCCTTCCCACATCGCACACCAGGGGAAGATCGAAGACGGCGGCATGAAGGTCGGAATGCTCCCGGCACAACTGAAGTACGAACTCGCCGCTGTTGCCGCCTATGTCAAGCATCCGTCCATATGCGCTGAAATCGTGGTACTTCAGGCAGGCGCGGGCCTCGTATTTTGTCAGAACCGTGGTAATGCGCATCCACTGTTCTGTTATCCGACGGTCTTCTTGGCTGAAACTGAAACAGCGGTCATAGGCAAAAAGTCGGTGAAAGCGGGCTTTGCTCATGAACTGGTCCGGAGCGGCAACAAGATCGGTAAAAAACTCAAGGAAATCGTGGGCGGCAAAATTGGAAATCGACAGCTTTATTTCCATGAGATCACGAAAACGCAGGGCCTTTACAAAGGCGGGCGTCAAGGCGATCGATCCGTTGTTCAGCTCAACGACTCCGTTTGTCAGCAAGAGGTCGATCAGAAAATGCAGCCCCCTGCTGTCGGTTCTAATCGTTTCCGCCAGCGATTCCGTCGTCGCTTTGCCGTCCCTGGCGAGGCTGTCTATCAGCCCGATTTCGAAAGCCGTAGCCAGGGCGCGGGAGTCTATCATGCGTTCCATGAAATCGTCCACGCAGAGAAAGTCAAACTCCCTTTCGCTCCCCGACAGGTCACCTGTTTTGCTCATCATGCCTCGTCGAACCTCCATTCCACGTGCAGACGCCCTGAACGATGAAAATAAAATGAACCACAAAGACACAGGGGACACAAGGGAAAAACGATAGGGGCGGTTCGCGAACCGCCCGGTGTGTGGGTAACGTTCTGTGGTAACGTTCTGTTTGTGTCATGAACGGGGACATTGTATACTCGACAGCAATTCACCATCCATGCGGGAAAAAGGACGGACCTGTGCCCCATATCATTGCCCTGGCGGGCCCTATCGGAAGCGGAAAATCGACCATGGCGTCGTTGATCGCCGCGCTCCTGGAAGACGCGGCGGTTCTGCACTATGACAGTTACGAAGAGGCGTCCCGCCGGTCCCCGGACGACGTGATCCGCTGGATGAAGGACGGCGCCGACTTCAACGCCTTTGTTCTTCCCGATCTTGTCCGCGATCTTGCGGCGCTCAGGGAGGGCATCCCCGTAAC
>DSBH01000101.1 GCA_011056825.1 Deltaproteobacteria bacterium
CAGCTTGTTCTGTCATTACAGCAACCGTGATGGTTCGGTCTGAATGTGCATCGGACAGCACGTATCGTGCAGAATTAACAGGGTTTGAACTGTCTGTACCACGAACAGGCTAAGCCAGTCGCGGCTGGTAGGGGAAGTGTCTTTGCTTGACACCGAACGGGGTGAACCGTATATACAGAGAATGCGGGAACACTTCCGGCGGGATCATTGATGATGGAAACACCCAGACAACCCACAGAAAAAAAGATCCACATCGGGTTCCGCCGGGCCATGATGCTGCTCTGTCCCTACATCTGGAAGCGGATCAGGGCGCAGGTACAATCCGTATGGCTCATTATTGTCTACCTGTTTCTTTTTCAGATCCTGGTATTGCGCCTCGCGGTCGACGACGCCCTCGTTATTTCCGCGGGACTCGTTATCGTCATACTCGGACTTACGCTTTTTCTGGAAGGGCTTTTCCTGGGGCTCATGTCGCTCGGGGAGGCCATAGGCCTGCGGCTTCCCCGGAAGTCCGGAATTACCGTTATTCTCGCATTTTCCTTTATTCTTGGCGTGGGCGCCACATTCGCGGAACCGGCCATCGGCGTCCTTCGCATGGCTGGTTCGTCGGTTCTTGCCTGGGAAGCGCCCCTCCTGTTTCTGCTGCTCAACAAGCACGCTGATTTTCTGGTTTACGCGGTGGCTGTCGGAGTCGGAGTCGCCGTCATGGCGGGGATGCTTCGATTCATATATAACCTATCTTTGAAGCCTTTTATCTATGCACTGGTGGGAAGTCTCGCGGTCCTTTCGGCCTGGGCCTGGTTCGATCCGAACCTTCGTCATGTTACGGGTCTCGCCTGGGATTGCGGTGCCGTGACGACAGGTCCCGTGACGGTTCCACTGGTGCTTGCCCTGGGTATCGGCATAAGCCGGGTCTTGTCAGGCTCCTCTTCGGGAGGAGGAAGCGGTTTCGGCGTGGTGACCCTGGCATCACTCTTTCCTGTTCTGGCGGTGCTGATACTGGCAATTTCCCTGGGGCCTTCCGTACCTCCTCCCATGGAAGAGACATGTTTTTTCAGCACCGAGCACCGCGCTTCTGTGGAGACTCTCTTCGAAAACCGCGATGCCATGCGTTCGTATGCGTTCCGCGAGGCGTCGGAAAAAAGCCAGGCCCTTCTCTTTGAAGGAGGCAGGGAGGAAATGCTGCGGGAACTGGGCCGCATGACCGAAGATGAAGAGGCGCGGGCCGCGGTGTTCGGCGCCGGTTCCGAGGCATTGCGCCGCTGGGCCGTTGAAAAAGGATCAGAGGCGCAACGCCGTGTTGTCTTCGAAACCGAAGCGGCGCTGCGTGACGCTATGAACCGCTATATCCGCGGCGACACCCACTCTGTCGAGACAGCCGCCCTGGCACGTTCAGCCGTTGCCGCCTCGGCCCGAGCGATTATACCGCTTACAGTTTTCCTGCTCGTTGTGCTGGTGCTGATCCTGCGGGAAAAACTGCCGAGGGCGGACGAGGTAATGCTGGGCATTCTGCTGGCTTTCGTCGGAATGGCCTTTCTGACCGTGGGAATAGAATTGGGGCTTGCAAGGCTGGGAAACCAGGTGGGCGGTAAACTGCCGGCGCTGTTTGAAAGTATCGCTCTTGAAGAGGAGCGATCCACGGTGATGAATTTTGATCCCCGTACAGTCGTCACGGCCCTGACGAGTGAGGGCGAACATACGTCCTTTTTTTTCATGCGGCGGGAAGGAGAAGGAGTGAAAGCGGTTCCTTATGACCCTGCGGGATATGACGAGAAATCGGGAACATACACATTTACCCCTAGTCGAGGGCCGATCTTTGAAGGATGGGGAGGATTTTCGGGTATCCTGGTGCTGTTGCTCTTCGCTTTCATCATGGGATACGGAGCGACACTGGCCGAACCGGCACTGAACGCCCTGGCCGTCACCGTGGAGGAATTGACCGTGGGAACCTTCAAAAAAACGGCGCTTTTACAGGCAGTTGCCGTGGGTGTCGGCGCGGGCATCGCCCTGGGCGTCGCCAAGATAATCTGGGACGTTTCCCTGGCCTGGCTTATTCTACCTCCCTACGTCCTGCTTTTGCTGATCACGGCGTTGTCAGACGAAGAATACGTGAACATCGGCTGGGACAGCGCGGGCGTGACAACGGGCCCGGTGACGGTTCCGCTCGTTCTTGCCATGGGACTCGGCATCGGTTCACAGGTGGGCGGCGTTGAAGGATTCGGTATTCTGGCGGCTGCTTCCGTCTGCCCCATACTGTCAGTGCTCCTGGTGGGTCTGGTGGTGAACTGGAAACGGAGGAGGGCGCTGGGGGGAGAGCCGGCGCCGCCCGTTCCGGAGGTTGCCTATGATTGAGCAGGTTTCCTCGGCAAAGGTCACGGGTCTCTTTCACCGGAACGTAACGGACGGGGCGACGAAAGAGCTCCACAAGGCCGGACTGATGGAATATTATGTCATGCCGTCCCGTTCCGTGACACTCCAGAAACGAAGGGCGCCCTTCGGCCTTGTTTTCGAACACCGTGTCGTTGACGATCCCGCCGACAGGGTGATAG
>DSBH01000191.1 GCA_011056825.1 Deltaproteobacteria bacterium
CCGATGCGGTCCGCGGTCTGCTCGCCGTCGCTCCGAACGGCGCCGTGTACGTGCTCACAACGAAAGCCGGCGATCGTGATTTCGGTTTCCTGGCCGATCTGGCTATCGGCGACGACGGCATGGTTTACATGACCGACGCGAGCATAAGGCACGATCCCGATCGATATATTCATGAAATACTCGAAGCACGTCCCAACGGACGCCTCCTGCGATATGATCCGTCGAAGGGCACAACCGTAACCCTGGCCGAGAATCTCTATTTTCCGACGGGAGTCCTTCTGGCACCCGATGAATCATACGTGCTTGTCAATGAAACCTGTCGTTACCGGATTACCCGCTACTGGCTCAGGGGCCCGCGGGCGGGCTCTTCCGAGGTTTTTCTCAATGATCTCCCCGGGTTCCCCTGCGGACTGTGCCGGGGGAAAAACACTATCTGGATCGCCCTGGTCTCTACCAGAAGCACCGTGGTGGACTGGCTCCATCCCAATTCCTTTCTGAAAGGCATCGTGTCGAAAATGCCGATGTCACTCTGGCCGGGAATGAAAGCAGAAGGCTGTGTGCTCGCCCTGCGAGAAAATTCCGATAAAACGGAATCACGGGGAACCGGTTCCCTGATTTTCTGCAATGAAACGGAGAAGCATCTTCGTGGAATAACATCGGTAAATTTAATCGGGGGGAAGCTTTACCTGGGTACCCTGCACGGGGACGGCATCGGTGTGCTGGATCGGTGAAATATCCCGTACGCCCTCTGAAAGGATACATAATGGACAGGTTTGACTGGGTTATAATTGGAAGCGGACCCGCGGGTTACGAGACGGCCCTGGGTCTGTCGAAACAGGGGCAGTCCGTCGCGATCGTGGAAAAGGACGAACTGGGCGGCGTGTGCCTGAACCGCGGGTGCATACCGACGAAAGTCATGGCGTCGGCGGCAAAACGGCTTGAAGAGGCGGGAGACGGCCGGCGATACGGCATCAGTCGGGAGGAGTCTTCGTTCTCGCCCGCCGCGCTCACAAAATACCGGAATAATGTCGTTACCCGGCTGAGAAAAGGACTTGAGCAACGGCTCTCGGCGGCGGGAATCACCATATACCGCGGAACGGCGTCCCTCGTAGATACCGGCGTCGTGGAGATTACTCCGGAAACGACCGACGCGCCTTTCTCCGTTACCTTTGACAACCTGGTAATCGCCGCCGGCTCTAAACCCGCCATTCCACCCGCCTGGAGCGGTATTGATAACGTTGTGGACAGCGAGTGTTTCTGGGAAATCGAAGAACCGCCGAAGAATATACTGATTGTGGGGGGAGGCGTCATAGGCTGCGAGTTTGCCTCATCCCTCGCCGTACTCGGGTACGACGTCACTATCATGGAGAGCGAAAACCGCGTGCTTACGACCGAAGAGCCGGAAGTATCGGAGTTTATACTTCGTCAGTTGAAAAAACGGCGCGTCTCGGTTCTCACGGACACCACCATTGTAGGGATACGGACCCGAAAAAACTGCCTCGAAGTCAGTGCAGGCGGTACAACATTGAAACCCGCCCTCGTCGTCTGCTGCATGGGCAGAAAAACCGAACCGGAAACACTCGGACCGGGGGCTTCCGGCCTTGACATTCCGCGCTCGACGGGCCTGCAGTTACGTGAGCATACCTGGATCGCCGGCGATATCGCCCCGGGGCCTCAGCTCGCCCACAAGGCCGCCTACGACGCGCGGATTATTGTTGACCGTGTCGCAGGCCGGCAGACTCAGCTTCACTACGACAACATTCCCCTGGCTGTTTTCACCAGTCCCGAGGTCGGCAGGGCGGGCCTCACGGAAAGTCAGGCGGCACAATTGTGTAAAGTGGAGAGCCGCCGCGTTGATTTCGCGGAGATGGGAAAGGCCATCGCAGACAACAGGCCCCGGGGCTTCCTGAAAATAATCATACGCGGGGATACGCGCGAAATCGCGGGCATGACAATCGTGGGACACGACGCGTCGGAATTCAGCAACCTGGCGTCATTGATACTGGCGAACAAAATGACCGTCGACGATCTCCGCCGAACGGTCTTTTCTCACCCGACGCTGGGAGAAATTTTCCATGAATGCGCCGACAGGTTCTAACAAGACGAGACTTTTACGTAACCTCATGAACCCAGCCAGGATTTTCGTTATTCACTCTTACGGGTACCAGGGCCGGCGCATATCATTGCGTGCACACTGGCCGGCATCCGGATACGCCTGTGCATAACGTTCCGTACAAACCGCGCGCTTCAGCGCGTCGGGCCTTGATTCGTTTGTTACGGCCTATTTGATTATTTCTTTTTCTCTCAAGTAATCGGCGACTACAAGCGCATTGCTCCAGGCAAGTGTTCCTCCCATGCTAATAGCCACTGAGCAGGTTTCGAATATTTCTTCCGCTGTTGCGCCATGTTCTAAGGCTCTGGATGTTTGACCCGACTTTCGCCAATACGCCGAGGCGTCATGCGTAACTATACGTATTAATACGCAATACAGCGATAAAAACGCGATTACATACTATGGGGGATTTGGCAGTTGAGG
>DSBH01000195.1 GCA_011056825.1 Deltaproteobacteria bacterium
CTCCCGACCATCGTCCAGTACGATCCGGTCGCTCAGACCGTATTAAACCACAACTACGGCAACCCGAACCTTCCATCGGGATATACCCTGAGGCACATCATGTACCATGAAGGGAAGGTCTACGTACTTAACACCGATACCTCTTTCCCATACGACATGGAAATACTGGCGTTCGACCGGAATCTGGCATTCATTGCCGCTGCGGGCAGCTACGCGGGTGATCCCGATTCGAAAATCACGTCACCTATGCAGTTTTTCTTTCCCATACGGTTCGTAGCGGTGCTGAACCGCCGCATAACGCTTATGGACGACGATTACATCGGTACCTACCATCACGACCGGCTGGTGCAGTTCAGCAACCTGGACGGCGGAGACTGGTCCATCTACGGAGACTACGGCTCCGGCATAGGTTTTTTCAGCTTCTATTCCTGATGCTTTTCCGGTGCGCTTTTCAAAATGCGGGTTGTTCTCCAGGGCCGCGCCCTTGCAGTATACTTTTTACCGGCTCTGCCGGGCGAATAGACCTCTCTTCTGACTGAACATGGCTGCTTTTTCAGAACATACCTATAGTCCCGTCCGTTACCGCGCATTTCCCGTAGGCCGGGAGCATATGCTGATCTACGTCCCCACGACCGGGACTACCACCCGGCTCCACCTGGTGCTGAGCTCGCTCCTCGGGAAGCTGAACGGGTTCCGTACCCTGGAAGAGCATGCCGCATCGGCCGTGGACCAGGGCTGGTTCGGGGGCGATGAGCGGCTGGCGAAAGAAGGTCTTGAAGAACTGGAGAAACAGGGACTGCTCTTTACACTTGAGGCCGTTCTCGACCGCCTGCGCCACAGTGGCGAAACACCAGATGTCCGGCCCCACATCACAGTGATGGCCTGGTCTACCCGGGACCGTCCGGCACTCCTGGGGCGGAGCGTGGAAAGCTTTGTTGCAAACGCCCGTCGGTACGGACGGAATCCCGACTGCATTATGTTTGACGATTCGCGTCGCGGGGAAAGCCGTACAGGCGCCATGGCGGCGCTCGGGGCGGCTGAAAAAAAATACGGTATTCGCGCTTATTATGCGAGCCGCGATACCCTGAGCGGCTTCGCGGCCGCACTGATCGAATTAACCAGAGCGGAAGGGGTCCCTCCCGATGTTGTCGACTTCTCCCTCTTCGACCCCGAGGGATGCGGTCTCACCTACGGCGCCGCCCGGAACGCCGTGCAGCTCGCCGCCGCCGGTTCAATGTACATGAGCAGTGACGACGACATGTTGTGCGCCGCGGCCCTTCCGTACGAGGGCGACGGCGGACTCGAACTGGCCTCCATGGTCGACCTTAATGAAATATATTTCTTCGAGGACCGTCAATCACTGCTGAACAGCATCAAAACATCGGAGGAAGACGTCATCGGTCGCCACGAGTCGCTCCTGGGGCGTTCCGTGGCGGCCTGCCTGGAGGGAGTTGCCGGGCAGGTATACCTTGAACGGGCCGATCAGGAATTCCTGGAAATTATCACCTCCGGACCCGCATGCGTGGCAGCGACGGCCGCCGGCACCTTCGGCGATTCAGGCATGGGTTCACCGCGAACGGTTTTCACCCTGCGGGAAGAGGCGCGCGAACGGCTTGTCGAATCCGAAACGCGTTACCGTTCGGCTTTCGTAAGCAGGGAAATACTCCAGGTGCTGCGGCGGCCTACAATTACGTCGGGTCCGTTCTTCCCCGGCATGAACATCGGACTCGACAACCGTACGGTGCTACCGCCGTTTTTTCCGGTTTTGCGGGGAGAGGACTTCATCTTCGCCCACACTCTCCGGTCGTGTGTTCCCCGGGGACTTATCGGCTTTCCGGCGGTCGCCGTGGCCCACGATCCCGGGGACGTTCGATCGTTTCTCCCGGGGGAAGCCTTCAATATCGCCTTGAACATGTCGGAAATCCTTTTTCTGGCGATACAGTCCCGTCAGCGTATACAAGGTTCCTCGTCTGAGAATCGCCAGATGCAGGCCGCAGGGGCATACCTGGAAGAACTGGGTGAACTCGATCCGGTTGATTTCGAAAACCACCTAAGGAACATCTGGTTGGCAAGCATCAGCTTCAAGATCGGCTATCTCGAACAGTCCCTCGCGTTCTATCATGAGCATCCCCGTTTCTGGGCAGACGATATTAAGAAATATATTCACTCACTCGAACACTTTGCCCTCCACGGCCAGGTTACCGTCCCTCGGGACCTGCTGCCCGGCCGTACACCGGAGGAGGCCCGGGCCCTGGGGCAGAAGCTCATCGGCCGTTTCGGCGAACTGCTGCGGTGGTGGCCGGTCATCTGGAACGCCGCACGGCGGATGAACGAAGAAGGCAGAGGGCTCGCCCGGCCCCTCGGGGAGATCGTTTGATGCCGCGGGATTAAAAGCCTGGATGGGCTTAATTGAAATGTATTTGAGGTTTATGAATTTTATTTTTGATACCGGACCACGTAATGCCCGCCGCATTGTTATTGACCTGCCGTTTTTTACCTGATTAAATGTCCGAAAAAGTGCTTTCAGTTCTCAGC
>DSBH01000274.1 GCA_011056825.1 Deltaproteobacteria bacterium
ACCTACAACTATGCCAGGGAAGCCTTTCCAGATTATTCGTTTCTGAAGCTCGGCATGGTCCATCCTCTTCCCGAAAAAATGATTCGGGAATTCGCATCGAAGGTGAAAAAGCTCTATATCGTCGAGGAACTGGACCCGTTCATCGAAGAGCAGGTACGGGCCATGGGTATCAATGTGACGGGCAAGGAGCTGTTTCCCTACAACAACGAGTTCGACCCTGGAGTCATCGAGCGATCAATCACGGGGAAATCCCGGGCCTTTGAAGTTCCAGACCTTCCGGGGCTTCCCGATCGGCCGCCGAACCTGTGCCCCGGCTGTCCCCACCGCGGGCTATTTTACGTTCTGGGCAAACTCGGGGTGTTCGTAACGGGTGATATCGGCTGTTACACGCTGTCATTCATGAAACCTCTGGAAGGCCTTGATTCCTGCATCTGCATGGGAGCGAGCATAGGGATGGCCCACGGCATGAGTAAAACTCTCGGCCGCGGTGATGCCGTAGTCGGCGTCATCGGGGACTCGACGTTTGTTCATTCGGGCATCGCGTCGCTGCTGAACCTGGCGTACAACAGGAGCAACGCCGTCATTGTCATCTGCGACAACAGGACGACGGCCATGACGGGAATGCAGGATCATCCCGGGACGGGCGTGACACTCCAGGGACATGCGACGAAAAAGCTCGATTTTGAGGCGCTTGCCCATGCCCTTGGCATTGATAATGTCCGCGTTATCAACCCGTTCGATTTGAAAGAAACGCGAACGGTCCTCAAGGAAGAGCTTACCTCGGATGGTCCATCGCTTGTCATTGCTCGAGGCGCCTGTGCCCTGCTGAAATCAAAAGAATCTCAGGGGAAACCGCCGCTCATGGTTGATGTCGACCGGTGCATCGGCTGTAAACTCTGTCTCGACGTCGGGTGCCCAGCCATTTCATGGCGTCCTTTCGACAGCCTGCCACACGGAAGCACTGAAGGTAAAAAGAGGAAAAGACAGGAAGGAATCGCCCTGATCGACGTGAGTTTGTGCAACGGCTGCGGGGTGTGCCAGCAACTCTGCAAAACAGGAGCGATAATCGAGGTTGAAGCAGATGCGTAACGCGAAAGTACACACGATATTATTTGTCGGTGTTGGTGGACAGGGCATTATACTGGCCAGCGACATATTTTCAGAGGTGATGCTTCGAGCGGGATTCGACGTCAAGAAAAGTGAGGTCCACGGCATGGCCCAGCGGGGAGGCTGCGTGAGCAGCCACGTACGCTATGGAGAAAAGGTCTATTCGCCCCTTGCTAATAAAGGCGACGTCGATATTCTTGTTTCCTTCGAGCGGATGGAGACGCTGCGTTATATCGATTACCTTAATGCAGAAAGCGCCGTTGTCATAAACGACGAGGAAGTATTCCCCCCGTCGGTCAACCTGGGAGATGAACCATATCCGGAAGACGTAACCGAATTCGTACAGCGTCATTTCCAGCGAGTTAAAATTCTCAAGGCCACCGATATGGCGAGAAACGCCGGGGACGCCCGAATGGCCAACACGGTGATGCTGGGAGCGCTTTCCGCTTTCTCCGGCGTTAACGATGCATACTGGAAAGAGGTCCTGCGCGAGGCCCTGCCCGAGCGATTGGTGAGCAACAACATCGAGGCCTTTGAAAGTGGACGGAGGATCTGATATTCGCTTGAAAAAGGGAATTGCTGCATACATACTTGTACTTGCCTTTTTTCTGATGTCGGCGCCGACGGCATTGGCGAACGAATCCGCCGCCGGTGAAGACGCAGAAGCGCTGCGCCAGTTCGAGTTTGCTGAACATCTTTTTAACGAAGAGGATTTTTTCAGGGCCATCGGCGAGTACAAGCGCTTCCTTTTTCTCTATTCAGAAGCGGACAATCTTCGCGAAGAGGCCTGTTTCAAAATAGCTCTGTCTTATTTCCGGGCGAAACACTGGGCCGAAGCCGTCGAATCCCTGGCGACGTTTATCGAGCTGTTTCCCGACAGTCTGAAAAGGCCGGAGGCCGAATACCTGAAAGGAAAAGCCGAGCATGAACTCGGCCTGCTCGAGGACGCCCTCACGTCATTTCAAATGGTTATCGACGGGGATGCCGGTGAATTACGGAACAAGGCGCTCTTCGAACGCGCGCTGGTATACGTTGATCTGCGAGAATGGGAAGAAGCGGGCCGCATGCTTGCCGGGATATCCACGAACAGTACGTTTCATCATCCGGCCGCCATATTGTCAGAGGGACTCGGAATGATCGACGACCTTCCGCGCAAGTCGCCCGCGGCTGCGGGAACGATGGCCGCGCTGCTTCCCGGCGCCGGCCATGTTTACATCGGGCATTACCGGGACGGCCTGGTGGCGTTTCTTCTGAACAGCCTGTTTATATGGGCGGCCGTGGAACTTTTCGACAACGGCGACGACGTGGCGGGAGGCATCGTAAGCTTTTTCGAGCTCGGGTGGTATACCGGGAATATATACAGCGCGGTGGGAAGCGCTCATGCCGTGAACAGGCACAGAGAGGAAAGTCTCATACAGT
>DSBH01000182.1 GCA_011056825.1 Deltaproteobacteria bacterium
CATGAGAAGTAACAAGCTGTCCGCCATATTCCCCGAGTCGAAGAAATTCCGTCATTCGACAATCGCCGAGGTGTTCAGGGCCGGATATACGGAACTCGGCAGGCTGGCCGAGGCGAAGCGCGAAGGTGACAATCCGGGTGTTGCCGGTGAAGATGAGTCGACCACTCTGGAATTCAGAGGAATGGACAATATAGAACGAACGCTGAATCGGGCCTGCGACAATGAAATGACCAGGCTGGAGCGTTTCCTCGTATTCCTGGCGACAACAGGGAGCGCTTGTCCTTTTATCGGCCTGTACGGGACGGTCTGGGGCATAATGAATTCGTTTCAGGGTATCGGCGCCAGGGGCGCGGCCACGCTTTCCGTAGTGGCGCCGGGCATTTCGGAGGCGCTCGTGGCAACGGCGGCCGGACTCGCGGCGGCAATACCCGCCGTTATTTTTTATAATTATTACCTGGCGAAAATACGGGCCATAACCGTTGAAACAGAAAACTTCTCGGCGGAGTTCCTCAATATCATCGAACGGTTCTACGTGCGGAAACTGCAACGACCATGAAATACAGGAAAAATATCCGTGAACGGAGAAAGGCGATGGCGGACATCAATGTTGTTCCCCTGGTTGATGTCGTTCTTGTTCTGTTGCTGATCTTTATGGTTACCGCCCCAATGCTGCAAATGGGAATTGACGTGAATCTTCCCAGGGTCACGGCACGGCCGGTCGACGTCGGGGAAGAAAAGCTGGTATTGACGATCAACGCCGACCGGGAAATATTCGTCAATCGATACAAGGCTACGCTAGACGACCTGAACACGAAACTGGAAAGCATATTTGCCGCTAGGATCGACCGGGATCTTTACCTGCGGGCGGATGAAACGGTCCCGTATGGTTTCGTGGTGCAGGTCATGTCGGAAGTACGCAAGGCCGGAGTGGATCGGTTGGGAATGATAACGGATCCGCCGAAGGAATAAGAGACGGATGTCCCTGGTTGAGCAGCTGAGAAAACAGCGTGACGAAAGCGCCGGTCTGAACAGCATGGTTGTACTTTCGGCCTTGTTGCACGCCTTGGTGCTGTTCGTCGTTTTTTTTTCACCCTCTCTTCCCGAACCGAAACGGACGTTCGTGCCGGCTTATACAGTCGACCTGGTGACCATGGCACCCGCGTCGAGTGAAGAGGTACAGAGCGTCGGCATCCCCTTCGGCGAGGAAATAGGCGTCGAAGACCGCGAGACCGCGGTGGCGGTACGAAGACCCGTCGATGTCACCATGGCGGCGCCGATCGAGCGTATACGAGTTCAACGTCGTGAAACTTCAGGTGAACTTGACGAGGCGATTCGTCAGATTCAAAAGAGGGTCACGACGGCGTCGCCTTCAGCAACGGCTGAGAAGCCGGGTCCGCCGGGACCGGCTCAAACAGCGGCGAGCGACGCGGGCACCGACAGGATGAACGTCTATTATACGGAACTCTGGGGCAGGATACAGGAGAGATGGGCTCTCCCCGAGACAATCCTAGCTGATCGGAATCTCGAAGCGGTCCTCGCGGTTACCATTGCACGTGACGGGTCTATAAAACACCTGGTTTTCGAAGAGCGCTCGGGGAACAGGCGTTTTGACGAGTCGGCGGAGAGCGCAGTCAGAAAAGCGGCCCCGTTTCCCGCATTGCCGGCCTGGCTCAATGCGCAGTATATTGAAGTGGGCATCCGGTTCCGCCCTTCCGACTACCGGTAAGGTAGACGACATTTTTTCAGCGGGAATGAATGCCGTGAGATGGAACAACGTTCAGGAGCCTGTCGCGAAGTCGGGATAAACACGAAAAGGGAGATGAGACACACGATGGCATCACGAAACGAAAAAAAACGGAGAAACGTGGTGCGCTTCGGCTGCGTACACGATAACGCGACAAGGCGGTTTGTCCGCGCCGGCATACTTGTGACGGTGGTCTTGGGGTTGCTCGTTACATGGGGTTCTCCGGCGTGGAGCAAGGTATATATCGATATCAACGCTCCCGCTTTCCAGCGGTTTCCCATCGCAGTCCAGGATTTTAAGGCTCTGGACGAAAACGGAGATCCGAAGGAAGGAGGGGAGTGGTTTGCGGATGAAATGGGCAGGATGCTTGATATCACGGGGTTTTTCAGGGTAATCGAGCGTTCGGCTTTCCTGGAGGACGCCACGACTGCTGGAATAACCGCTCCCGAGATACGTTTCGGCGACTGGCTTTCCATTGGTGTTGACTTTCTTGTCAAGGGCGGACTCGAAATCGAGGACGGCCGACTATCGGTGGAATTCAGGCTTTTCGACGTTGTCAGGGGTGCACTGATTACGGGTAAGCGCTACTTGGGACGTCCCGAAGATAAAAAGACAATGGTCATGAAATTTGCCGAGGAGGTGATGCTTGCCCTGACGGGTGAACGGGGTGTTTTCAACACGCGAATCGCTTTTGTGGGCAAGAAGGACAATGAATCCGAACTGATTATGATTGATTATGACGGTTCCGGCTGGACGCGGTTGACCGACTACGGGG
>DSBH01000009.1 GCA_011056825.1 Deltaproteobacteria bacterium
ATTCAGTCTATCCTGTTATTCCCGCGGAAAAAAGCCGTTACGCGTCGATTTCCAAGACAAAAACCTTTGCTCCCGCCCGGCGCGATCCCGATTACCTGTTCGCCCAGTTGTTCCGGAATCTCGAGTCGGCCTGCATCAAGGCGCGCCGGTACCGGCTTTCTCCCCGTAGAATCGCGCTTTTTCTCAAAACACAGGATTTCCGGGTCTTCGGAACCGACGCCCGGCTGAACCGACCTTCAGCCCGCCCCCTCGAGTACACGGAACTCGTCGATGAACGGTTCCGCACGCTGTTCGAACCCGGCGTTCTCTACCGCGCGACGGGTGTGGTTCTGCTTGATCTCGTTCCGGACGCCACCGTTCAGTATGATCTTTTCGAAGACCCCCTGCGGGTTGAACAGGTGGAACGGCTCTACGCGGCCGCGGACCATCTTGCCGGAAAGTTCGGCAAACACACCGTCTACCTGGGAGGCTCCCACCCGTTACAACAACAGGGAACGGGGAAACGGGGGAAACCCACGGCGCGCGCGGAGACCCGCCTGCCGGGTGAAACCGCCAGAAAACACCTGGGACTTACTTTTTTTCACGTAACAACGGACGATGACGCAGGGTAATAACTCGTCATCCACAGGCCCACCGGATTCCAGGTGTTTTCCTGTCTTGACAGATTTGAGCGCTTCCTGTTACTGTCCGTCGTTCTTTACGTCAGATCAACAATATCGGGAAAGGAGACCTTTTCAGAATCCTACAAAGCCGACAATTTCGTCGTGCCGGCGAAGGCCGGCTATAGTGACCCACGGGGTACATCCAGTGACATCACGTACCTTACGGATTACACTTTGTCGGATTTCAATCACGCACAGTGTGGAATTAAAACAGTATCGCTTCCCTTTTCCGAAATGACGGAAAAAGGGTTACGCATAGGTCTTGAAAGAAAAAACATGGAAAGCAAGCCGAAAAAACTCGCCGATTTCTGCCGTGACTGTTCGGAGGGACTTGCCGGACTCGAAAACAACGACGCGCGGATTGATTTCGTGACATCCGTTTTTGAGCCTTTGCTTGCCGACACTCCGCTTTTCAGGGAAATTCTCGAAAACGTGCTGGAAGGACGCCCTTATCCGGATGTTCGGCACCCCACCATGTTCGACAACGAGTTGATCCTCCATCTCGATCCGGCGGGCAGGTTTTCCATGCGCATGTTCCTCTGGCCACCCGGAGGCTTCGATCCCGTTCACGATCATAATTCCTGGGGCGTTATCGGACCCGTCAACGGCAGGCTCAAGGTCCGCGACTTCAGACGGCGCGATGAGGACGATGACGCTCCCGGATATTTCACCGGCGTCATGGAAATCGGGCGGCGCATCATCCTTCCGGGCATGTCCTACCGGGTGCTTCCCCTGAACGAGGGCATCCACCAGACGGGGAACCCCACCGATTTAACGGTGATCCAGATAAGCATATACGGCAAGAAACAGAGCGACAGGTCGTACGTCAATATCTATGACGAGGCATCGGGAAGAATATATCCGTTGTACAGCCCCCCGGTACGGAAACGCATGCTCGCAGAAAAGGCCCTGGAAGCACTGGCGGCGGAAAAAATGTCGACCTGAACCGCGTCGCGGCGTGAACACAAAAAAGCCGGCGGTGAACGTTTTCTTTGTTACCGCCGGCCTTTACGATTGATTTAGTTTTCTTATTCCTGCCTAGCTTCTTTCAGAAACCTTGATCTTGATATCGGCCATTTCCAGTTCGGCCTTGATTTTTTCGACTTCGCTGTCATCCTTAGCAAGGCCATCCAGCTTTTTCTCAAGTTCTTCTTTCCGCCGTTTTACCTTGTCAGCATCGATCCTGTCCGCTCGCTCGCACGTTTCGACGAGAAGCGTCACCCGTTCGCTCGTCACCTCGGCGTACCCTTCGCCGACGGCGTAAAAGAGTTCCCTTCCGCCTCGGTGAAAATGCAGTTCTCCAGGTCTTACGGCGCTGAGCATCGGCGCGTGACCTATCAGGACGCCGAATGCACCTTCTTCACCGGGAACATATACGTCCTCCACTTCGTTGCTGAATATCATCTCTTCAGGCGTCACGATTTCGAGCAGCAACTCATCAGCCATGAATCCGTCCTCCCACCGGCTTTCTTATTCCTCGGAAAGCCTCTTGGCCTTTTCAATAACCTCTTCGATTCCACCAACCATATAAAAGGCCTGTTCGGGAAGATCGTCGTGCTTACCGTCAAGGATTTCCCTGAATCCCCGCACGGTGTCGGCAACGGATACGAACTTGCCTTCTGTTCCGGTGAACTGGGCAGCCACGTGGAAGGGCTGCGACAGGAACCGCTGGATCTTCCTGGCCCGGCTGACGGTGAGCTTGTCTTCCTCGGAAAGCTCGTCCATACCGAGAATGGCGATGATGTCCTGAAGGTCCTTATATTTCTGAAGAATCATCTGCACATCACGTGCCGTACTGTAGTGCTCCTGGCCCAGAACGTTGGGATCCAGGATTCTCGACGTGGAATCAAG
>DSBH01000168.1 GCA_011056825.1 Deltaproteobacteria bacterium
CGTCGGGACTGATCGGGTGGCCTCCCGTGTAGGCGCTTTTCAGCCGCGAACAACCAACGCGGCTCAAGAGGGGGCGGTATACCACTGCCGAGGCGACCCCGTGTGCAGCCGAAAGCAGGAACGGCACCGGCCTGTTTCCCTGTATCCTGTCCTCCACCGCCTGACCTATTTTCAGAGTCGCCTCGTACACCAGGCGATTCATACGACTCGCGTCCTCCATTTTCACCCGAATCGACGATGCCATGTCTTCCCAGAAACGCGACGAGGTGATGATTATCTCCGGTCCCAGTTCACGGAAATCCTGCGTGACCGTCTCCGGGGTCTCGGGGAAGTTCATGGTCATGGCGCCGGTGAGGGCCACGCCCATACCCCACATCTGGTCCACGATCCAGGAAGGGGGCGAAATCGAAAGCCAGTTCGAATTTATTCCGACGGGAGCTGTTTCCAGCCACTTGTGCCCCATATCGATGAAATTGCCGTGAGTAAGCATTGCAAGCTTCGAGACCCCCGTGGTTCCAGAGGTCATGATCATGATAGCAACGTCGTCCGGTCTTCCCTGCGCGAGCTCGCGTTCGAAAAGTTCAGGCTGTTCAGCGTCGAGCCGTTCCCCCATTTCAAGCAGTGCGCTGAAGCTGATGAGCCAGGGATCGTCTTCATAGAGGCGCATGCCCGTGGGATCTACATAGATGACCTTCTGCACGTGAGCCAGCTTTTCGCGCTGCTCGATCAGTTTATCCACCTGCTCCTGGTCCTGGGCGATGACACAGGCCGCCTTGATCCTGTTCAGCGTGCCGACCAGTTCCGATGCCACGGCCGAGGTGAACAGATTCAGTGATATGCCCCCAAGCGACTGGGCCCCCAACTCGCTGAACAGCCACTCGGCGTGGTTGTCCGTGATGATTCCCAGGTGTCCGCCCCGCCGGAATCCCAGCGCGTAAAGGCCCAGCGCGGTACGCCTGGTAAAATCAGCATAATCCCCCCACGTATAGCGACTCCACAGGCCGAAACTTTTTTCCCGTATGGCGATACAGTTGTCGGTCAGCGTCCCGGCATGATGCATGAGAATCTGCGGAAGCGTCATCGTTTGCTGAGCTTTCAGCTGTTCGTTCGTAAGCCGCCTGGTCATGAAGAGCGTTCCCGCCTTATTCAATATCGATCCGATCGCCCAGGTACGCCTGAACGACCTCCGGGTTATCCTGTATTTCCAATGGGTCTCCCTCGGCAAGTTTTTTGCCGAAATTAAGAGCCACGATCCGGTCCGATATAGACATAACAACCGACATGTCGTGTTCAACAAGTATCATGGTCTGTCCCCAGGATCCGTTGAGTTCCACCAGGAATCGCACCATGTCCTCACGCTCTTCAAGGTTCATTCCGGCAAACGGTTCGTCGAGAACCAGGAGCCTGGGCTCGAGCACGAGCGCCCTTCCCAGTTCAACCCGTTTCCTCAGGCCGTAGGGTAGCGATCCCACCAGTTGTTTCCTGATGGACTGCATTTCCAGGAAATCAATAATTTCTTCTACTATCTCAAGGCTTTTCACTTCCTCACGGCGCGCCCGCGGAAGAAAGAAGCAGGCATTGAGAAATCCGTAGCTGCTGGAAACATGGCGCGCCATGAGAAGGTTTGAAAGAACGGTCATACCCGTGAACAGCTCTATGTTCTGAAATGTCCTTCCGATACCTTTTCGGACAAGGTGGTAGGTGGAAAAGTGCGTGACATCCTCGCCGTTGAAATGCACCTTCCCTTCCTGGGGACGGTAATAACCGGTAAGGCAGTTGAGAAGACTCGTCTTTCCGGCACCGTTGGGCCCGATAACCGCCAGCAACTCGCCGGTGGCGATTGAAAGCGATACGTCGCTCAACGCCGCAACGCCGCCGAACCTGAGCGACAGGTGTTCAACCTGCAACTCGGCCGGTTCCGGTCCCTTTTTCCCCGCGTAAATGCGGGGCTGTCCACGGAACGATTTCATTTTCTACCGCGTAATTTCCAAGGTGTCTTCTCCCGGCACAAAGAACGGCGTCAACGGCTGGAACGACCCGTCTTCATTGACCTGGACGATTCGTGCCGTGAACGATCCCTCGTGATCGTCGGGTCCGTATGTGACATCAGGCAGCAGGCCGCCGAAGTCTTCGTTTTCGAAGGATTCCAGCGCCGCATTGATGGTTTCCCTCGTGATTTCACCGGACTGTTCGTGTGCCCGAATGAGCGCACGCTCCATGATCATCGCCACGGCGACCCCTTCCCAGTAAGAAGCATCGAAATCTTTTACCGTTTCATATCGTTTCCAGAGCTCCCTCATAAGGTTCATGCCCTCGGATTTATCGCCGGGAAGAGCGCCGGGAAACTGGATTCTCAACCGGTTCCGTATAAGTCCCTTGCCCATGGTGAAGAAATCGGGATCCGTCGATGTCCAGGTTCCGAAGAACGGAGGCTGGTAACCGATCCTGTCGGAATCCCGAAGTGCCGTGATGATAGCCGCGGGCAGCATCTGCATGAATATATATTC
>DSBH01000028.1 GCA_011056825.1 Deltaproteobacteria bacterium
GGTAAAGGCCCCCCGTTCATGTCCGAAGAGTTCACTCTCGAGCAATGTCTCGGGTATGGCGCCGCAGTGAACGCTGATGAACTGTCCCTTGCGGCGGTTGCTGTGACGGTGGATCAGCTTGGCCAGTACGCCCTTGCCCGTGCCCGTTTCGCCGCTTATCAGCACGGTGCTTTTCGTCGCAGCCACGGAGCGGACCTGGTCGAACACCTTCATCATGACGGGACTTCTGGTCTGGATGATTCCCAGAGCGTCTTCCTCCCAGAACTGGCCGCGCAGGTAGTCCAGTGCCGACTGCGCGATGATCGATTCGTAGAGACTTTCGGTAACGTATTTCAGCTCGTCGGGATTAAGCGGGTACGTCAGGTAGTTGCCGGCGCCCGCCTTGACGGCGCGCACCGCCTCCCTGATCATGTCGGGACCTGTCATGACGATGATTTCCACATCGGGATAGGCCGCCCAGTAGAGTTGCATGGCGCTTTTGTACCCACCGTCGGTCGACAACCTCCTCATCAGGTCGAGGTCGATGAACACGAAATCGTATCGCCGCCGGCGCAGCATGTCCAGGGCGCCGTCCTGGTCTCGTGCGCGGTCGACACGATTCCGGGACCGAAATGTCGAGGAGATCCGTTCGTAGATCTCCGAATCTTCTGATACAACGAGAAAGGATTTCATCATTCCGTCACCGCGATGTATTTCCCCGGTTCAGGGGCGCATTGGCGGATTTGTAGTCTTCTTTCAAACGGAAAACAAGCAAAATCCGGCATCGTTTCCGAAAGGACCCGGTTTGCAGGCGGCCGTCGTTTCAGCGGATTTCATCGTGCCTGACGCGGCCCTCGCGGACGATAACGCCGGGAAGAAACGGTTCGAAGATGAGCGTGACGTAATTGTCGCCCCGGACGAGGTACACGATTGACGGATCGCGGTACCCGCGGCTGTGAAAACGGATCACCGCCTCGTCGTCGTAAAGAGCGGTTCCGTCGAATCTGTTCACGCCTGCTATGCGTACGTCTTTCGGAAGTTTCAGGGCGTGCTTCCTGCAATCCTGCCGCGCTTCGGGGGTCATGTCTGCGCTGGTCGTCCAGACACGCCCCTCGTCCGCGTCCAGGTGCAGCATCATATCCATTCTTTCGCGAGCGGCCTCGTGATCCAGGCGCGACGATGCGGCAACGATTCGGGTTACCGATGTTTTCAGGGGATTCGACTCGAAGGCGTCCCGAAGGGCGGGCACGGCAAACAGGGTCATTATCCCCGCCACGAAGAGGACCAGTGAAAGTTCTATGAGAGTGAATCCGCGGTTATTCAAGGTCCCAGTTAGTAATATCTCTGTTTCTGCCTTCACCGCCGGGTTCGCCGTCGGCGCCGTAGGATATAACATCAAATTCTCCGATGACGCCGGGATAGAGATACACATAATCATTGCTCCAGGGATCCGTCGGTACGCGCCTTCCTTCCAGGTATCCTCCCTCGCGCCATCGCCGGGGCAATTCGCCGACCTGGGGCGGTTCCACCAGGGCCTGGAGTCCCTGTTCGGTTGACGGATAGTCGCCGTTGTCGAGCTTGTACAGGCGCAAGGCCGTTTCAATGCTCTGTATCTGAATGCGGGCTTTCGTCTGCCGGGCCTCTTCGGGCCGGCCCATGATACGGGGCACGATAAGCCCCGCCAGAATGCCGAGAATGACAATCACCACCATTAATTCAATGAGGGTAAACCCTGAAGAACTCTGTGTTTTCTTCATTTCCCGCCTCTCCTTTGCGTTATGTCGACAGCGTGTTTGTACCGGGAACCTGCATCCCGGGCCGCGGGAACGGCCGTTTCTCCCTCAGCGGATGAGCTGGTTCATTTCGAAGATCGGAAGCAATATGGAGATAACTATGAATCCCACGAAGAGTCCCATCACCAGGATCATGACCGGTTCCAGAAGTGACATTATCTGCAGGATGCTTGATTCCGCCTCCTGCTCGTATCCCTCGGCGATTTTCGAAAGCATGTCTTCCAGGGACCCGCTCTGCTCGCCCACGGAGATCATCTGCACCACCAGGGGCGGTATGAATGGACTTTGCGCGAGCGTCGCCGAAAGGCTCTTGCCTTCGGCGACATCTTTGCCGGCATTGCCGACGACGTCGGCGATAAGCCGGTTGTCAACCACGTTCCTGACGACGGCCAGGGCGTTGAGCAGGGGAACGCCGCTTCCCAACAGCGTCGCCAGTGTCCGGCAGAACCGGGCGATGATCATCTTGTGGACCAGCGGGCCGGTCACGGGAGCGCGAAGCTTGATCAGGTCCCGCATATATTGTCCCCGGCGGGTGCGGTTGAAAAAACGGCCCAGCCCCCAGGCGATGACAAGCGCGCCTCCCAGAACGACGAACCAGTATGACTGTATCAGGGAACTGGTCGTAATCAGAAAAACGGTGACGGTCGGCAGCGCCTGGTGCATTTCGTCAAATATGGACGTGATCTGCGGCACCACGAAGACGGTGAGTACAAAGAGGACCACGACAC
>DSBH01000033.1 GCA_011056825.1 Deltaproteobacteria bacterium
CCAGAAATCCTGTATTCATAAGCAGTTGTGTAACAATCCTGAGAATTTCGTTTAACATCGTGATGAAGGTTGCTCCAAATATGGCGCCGGGAATACTTCCCAGACCCCCGATTATTATCATGGCCAGGTATTCCACGGAAAGCATCAGCGTGAACGGCTCTGTTGTAATGCTTACCATGTAATAGGCCCACAGCGCTCCGGCGAACCCGGCGTAAAAGGAACTGACCGCGAAAGACAGAAGCTTGTAGCCGAAAATAGGAATTCCCATTCCCTCTGCGGCTCGGTCATTGTCGCGGATTGCCACGAACGCCCGGCCGTATCGCGTCCGCATGATATTGACGGCAATATACGTCATGACGACAAGGGAAATGTAAGAGACGTAAAAATAGGCCCGATCACTGTCAAGGCTGATGCCGAATATTTCCGGGAACGGCAGGACGATGCCCCTGGTTCCCTTGGTTATGCTTTCCCAGCTGACAAGAACGTATTCGATAATAAACTGACCTGCCAGAGTGGCGATGGTAAGATACAGACCCTTCAGGCGTCCAGACGGAAGACCGAAGCCGATGCCCACCAGGGCCGTCACCAGCCCTGCCGCCGACAGGGCGATGATGAAGGGACACTGGAATTCCGTTGACAGCACTGCGGCCGTATAGGCGCCCACGCCGAAAAAGGCTCCGTGCCCCAGGGACAGCTGCCCCGTGTAACCAACCAGGATATTGAGTCCCAGCGCCGCGATTGATGTTATCGCGATAATCACGAGGATATAAAGATAATATGCCTCGGTAACGAAAGGGACAATGCCGAAGAGCACGGCAAGGCCAAGCGCCAGGCAAAGCCGCCCGAAATCCGTTTCAAAGATGGACAGTTCCTGCTCGTACCGTTCAAAAAAATTACCGCAGAGCCTGAACTTGAGACTGGCCGGTCCTTTCATGATCGATGATCCTTTGTTCCTTTCAGAAACGTTTCTCAGACCCGTTCAATTTCCACGAGGCCGAAGAGCCCGTAGGGCTTCACCAACAGAATGAATATGAGACAGATATAGGGCACGACATCGCGCAGTGCGGGGGAAATATAGCCGCCGGTGAATGTTTCCAGCAAACCGATGATAAGAGCGCCGATGATCGCCCCGCCGATGCTGTCCAGCCCGCCGAGAATGACAACGGGGAAAACCTTGAGGCCGACGGCTGACAGGTCGTGAACATTAATGCCGCTGATAATGCCGAGAATGATTCCGCTCATACCCGCCACCAGCGCCGCGATTGCCCAGGAAAGCGCGAATACGCGGCGCACGTGAACACCCAGCGACATTGCGGCCTGCTGGTTGTCGGCCACTGAACGCATGTAAATGCCCTGCGACGAGAACTTGAAGAAGATACCGAAAATACCGAGAAAGACAAAACCGATAACAATGGCGGCCACGTAAACCGGCGGAACCGTGACGGGCCCCAGTGTCAACGATAACCATCCAGGCAGAAAATCCGGGTAAACGTAGAGGTTGCCGCCCCACAGGAGCAGCATGAGTCCCTTGAACATTGCCGCCAGCCCCACGGTGAGCATTATGACGAAAATAAGGGGTTCCCCGATGAGGGGACGCAGGAAGAGTCGCTCGATAACGAATCCCATGATAAAACTCCCGGCCAGCGACAGAAGAAAAGCCACAATCACGGGAAGCTGTGCCCAGGTTACGAGAGTGAGAAAAATATAGGCCCCGAGAGCAAGGATTTCCCCGTGGGCGAAATTAAGCACGCGGGACGACTTGAAGATCATGACGAATCCCATGGCGGCAAGCCCGTACAGAAATCCGAGACTGATGCCGTTTATCAGCAACTGAAGAAAAAAATTCATCTCACTCCTCCGTCGTGCCGGGAGATTCACCGGCGTCCTGTATACGCACCGTTGTTTCTATGGTGCCGGTCTGCCCGTCGCGGTAGCGCACCTGCCCCTTCACGGGAAGTTCCTTTCTGTTGTCGTACATGGCCTCGATAAGCTTCAGGTATAATCCGTACACGAAACGGCGGCGCACTTTGCCCGTTCTCGTTAATTCATCGTCGTCGGCGTCGAGCATCTTGTAAAGCAGGATGAACTTTCGAATGCGCATGTGCTCGGGTAATCGCTGGTTTACATCCCTGATCTCTTCGAGAACAAGTTCTTCAACCCGTTCCTGCTGTGAGAGGTCCGTGTACGTCGTGTAGGGTATCATCCGGTCTTCCGCCCAGCTTCCCACGTTTGCCATGTCGATGTTGATCAGCGCCGTGATGTAGGGCCTGCCTTCCCCGAATATGACCGCTTCCTTGATAAAGGGAGAAAATTTCAGCCTCGTTTCGATGAAATCCGGGGAAAACACCCTGCCCTTCTTGTCCCTGATGATTTCCTCATTTCTGCCGATGATGACCAGGTGTCCGTCGTCGTCGATATAGCCCGCATCGCCTGTTTTCAGCGATCCGTCGACGAAGGTCTCCTCCGTTGCTTCGTAATCTCCGTAATACCCGCGAAAAAC